>JASLAV010001122.1 GCA_030146905.1 Lentzea sp.
TGATGAACCCGTCCGAAGCCCCCTCCACCGTTCCGCCGCCCCGCAAGGCGCGCCGGATCCCCGGCTGGGCCGTCGGCGCGCTGGGCGTGGCGGGCGCGGTCGTGCTGCTGTCCACCACGTCGTACCTGACCGGTGTGCCCCAGCTGACCTCCACCGGCACCATCCAGACCGCCGTGCGGCTGGCGCTGCCGATCCTCCTGGCCGCCCTCGGCGGCCTCTGGGCGGAACGCGCGGGCGTGGTGAACATCGGCCTCGAAGGCATGATGATCATGGGCACGTGGGGCGCGGCCTGGGCCGGCTACCAGTGGGGCCCGTGGGCGGCGCTCGTGGCCGCCGCCGTGTTCGGCGCGCTGGGCGGTCTCCTGCACGCCATCGCCACGGTGACGTTCGGCGTGAACCACATCGTCTCCGGCGTGGCGATCAACCTGCTCGGCGCCGGCCTGACCAAGTACCTCTCCACGCTGATCTTCTTCCCGCTGTCGAACAACCCGCGCGAGTCACCCGCCGTGCCGAAGTTCGACACCTACTCCGCCTCCGGCCTCTCGGACTGGCTGGGCGACCTGGAAGCGCAGCAACGAGTGGGCCTGTCCGACGTCGCCGGCATCCTGCGCGGCCTCGTCACCGGCGTGTCCCCGCTGACCATGCTGGCGATCCTGCTGGTGATCGGCAGCTACCTGGCGCTGTGGCGGACCCGGTTCGGCCTGCGACTGCGGTCGTGCGGCGAGAACCCGGTGGCCGCCGAATCGCTCGGCGTCAACGTCTACCTCTACAAGTACATCGCCGTGATCTCCTCGGGAGCCCTCGCCGGCATCGGCGGCGCGGCCCTCGTGCTCAACCCCGGCCAACCCGGCTACCTCGAGGGCCAGACCAACGGCCGCGGGTTCATCGGCCTCGCCGCGATGATCTTCGGCAACTGGCGTCCCGGCGGCCTCCTCGGCGGCGCGGCCCTCTTCGGCTACGCCGACGGCCTGCAACTGCGCTCGGGCGGCAAGACGTTCCTCGCGCTGGTCTACGGCGCGGTCCTGCTGCTCGTCGTCATCGTCATCTGGCAACTGGTCCGCCGCCGCTGGTTCGCCGCCGCGTTCGGCATCCTGGCCGCCGGCCTGCTCTACGCCGTGTACTACTCGGTGGAGGAGGTGCCGAGCGAGCTGACCACCTACGCACCCCACCTGGTGACCCTGGTCGTCCTCGCGGTCGCCTCCCAACGATTGCGCATGCCCGCGGCGGACGGCGTGGTGTACCGCCGTGGTTGACATCGACTGGGACGTCCTGCGCACCCGCGCCGTCGAAGCGGCGCAGTACGCCTACTGCCCGTACTCCGGGCTCCAGGTGGGCGCGGCGGCGATCTGCGACGACGGCCGGATCGTCGTCGGCTGCAACGTCGAGAACGCCGCCTACGGCGTCGGCCTGTGCGCCGAGTGCGCGCTGGCCGGCCAGTTCAGCCTCACCGGCGGCGGCAAGCTCGTCGCCCTCGCCTGCCGCAGCGGCACGGGTGAACTGCTGATGCCGTGCGGCCGGTGCCGTCAGGTGATCCACGAACTGGGCGGCGCGACCTGCCTGATCGACACCCCGTCCGGCATCCTGCCGATGAGCAAGGTGCTGCCCGACGCGTTCGGCCCGGAGGACCTGCCATGACCCACACCGCCGTGGACGTGATCCGGGCCAAGCGCGACGGCGCCCGCCTGACCGACGCCCAGATCGACTGGGTCGTCGACGCCTACACGCGGGGCCGGGTGGCCGACGAGCAGATGTCGGCCCTTGCCATGGCGATCTTCCTGAACGGCATGGACCCGGCCGAAACCGCCCGCTGGACCCACGCCATGATCAACTCCGGCGAGAAGCTCACCCTCGACGTCGGCCGCCCCACCGTCGACAAGCACTCCACGGGCGGCGTCGGCGACAAGATCACCCTTCCCCTCGCCCCCCTCGTCGCAGCCTGCGGCGCCGCCGTCCCCCAGCTCTCCGGTCGGGGCCTCGGCCACACCGGCGGCACCCTGGACAAGCTCGAGTCCATCCCGGGCTGGCGCGCGCAGCTCTCCGTGGACGAGGTCGTCTCCCAACTCCGCTCGGTGGGCGCCGTGATCTGCGCCGCCACCTCCGGCCTCGCACCGGCGGACAAGAAGCTCTACGCCCTCCGCGACGTGACCGGAACCGTCGAGGCGATCCCGCTGATCGCCTCGTCCATCATGTCGAAGAAGATCGCCGAGGGCGCCGAAGCGCTGGTCCTGGACGTCAAGGTCGGCTCCGGCGCGTTCATGAAATCCCTCGACCAAGCCCGCGCACTCGCCACCGCCCTGGTGTCGATCGGCGTCGACCACGGACTCCGCGTCTCAGCCCTGCTGACCGACATGTCCGTGCCCCTGGGCCGCGCCGTCGGCAACGCGGTCGAGGTCTCCGAGTCCATCGACGTCCTGCGCGGCGGCGGCCCTTCGGACGTCGTGGAACTAACCGTCGCCCTGGCCGAGGAAATGCTCTCCCGCGCGGGCATCTCCGCATCACCACGCGACGTCCTGGCCTCCGGCGAGGCCTACGAAACCTGGGCCCGCATGATCCGCGCCCAAGGCGGCGACCCCGACGCCCCACTCCCCGTCGGCAAGCACCAGCACCTCGTCACCGCCCCGTCCGACGGCTACCTGGCCAAGCTGGACGCCTACTCGGTCGGCGTCGCCGCCTGGCGCCTGGGTGCCGGCCGCGCCCGCAAGGAAGATCCCGTGCAACCGGGCGCCGGCATCCTCTGCCTGGCCAAACCGGGCGACGAGGTCACCAAGGGCCAACCCCTGCTCGAACTGCGCACCGACACCCCGGACGCCATTCCCGCCGCCCTGGAATCACTCTCCAACGGCTACGAGATCGGCGACACCCCACCACCCGCGACACCGCTGGTCATCGACACGATCCGGGGCTGACCACCCTCACGTCCACTGGCAAGCCCTTCCCAGAGGAAGGGCTTCGTGTCATCCTGCCGACCTGGCTCCGCCCTACCGCGCGTGTCAAGGGGGCGCTTTCCAACCGACCGCACCTGAGGCTGGAACCGCCCCCTTGATACGTGTGGTAGCCCGAAGGGAGGTCGGTGGGATGACACGAAACCCTGGCCTCACAACGCAGCCGCACTAACCGCCTCGCGGGATCATCCTGCTGATCTGCCCGTCCGGCGAGGACTCTTTCCTCTTTTGATCTTCAGTTCACCGCGAACGATTTCCGGAAACAAGAAGGCCCGACCCGCACAATGCGGATCGGGCCTCTTCGACAAACGATCAGGCACCCTCGGCAGTCAGGTCGTCATCGTCCACGTTCCGGTTCTCCCCGGGCTTGGACCCGTTCTTCCGGGTCCGCCGCTGGGGCCGCGGCAACGCGGTGGGCGGCGGAGGCGGCGTGGGCGAACCCCCGCCCAGGATCAGCTCGGCGAACGTCGCCATCGCCTCGTCCAACTGCCCGCCGATGCGCAGCTCCGACTCCTGGTTGCTCTTGCGCACCAGGCCGGCCAACGAGTCGGCGTCCGGCCGGGTCGACAGCGTGCCCTCGACCTTGGCGATGCCCTGCTCCACCACGCCGGACAGCTCGCCCAGGCGCGACGCGAAGTCGTCCTCCACCGAGTCGAGCCGAGTCGCCATGGTGTCGAGCCGGGACGTCACCTGCTCCAGGCGCTGCGCCAGCGCCTCCAGGCGGTCCGTCGCGTCGACCTGGTCGCGCGTCTCGTCCAACGCCGCGTGCAGCGCCTCGCGGGCCTCGTCCAGCTTGCCCGTCATCGTGCTGCGCGTGTCGGCCAGCGACGCCACGAGCGACTCGCGCGTCTCGGTCAACGACGAGTGCAGCCCGTCCCGCGTGCTGTTGAGGTTGTCGCGCGTCTCGTCCAGCTTGCCGTTCAAGCCGTTCACGGACTCCGTCACGGTGCGCTGCAGCGCCTCGCGCGTGCCGTCGAGGTGCTCGTGCACGCCCTCGTCGACCTCGTCCAGGCGACCGCGCAGCGCGGCCTCCAACGCCTCGATGCGCTCCCGCAGCGGCCCGGTCACCGCACCCGGCACCTGCTCGACCTTGCCGTCCTGCTTGTCCAGGTGACCGTCGAGGTCGTCGATGCGCTTGTGGATGTGGGAGAGCTTGTCCTCCAGGCCGTCCATCCGCCCGGCGACGCCCTCGAACCGGCCCGTCACCCCGTCGAGCCGACCGTCGAGCTGCGC
>JASLAV010001138.1 GCA_030146905.1 Lentzea sp.
ACAGAAGCAGGCGCCGCGAACTGGAATGATAACCTCACGTGATACAACTATTACTCATGGTAGCGGATGATGGGCACGCCGCACAAAGGTCTGTTCGGACGAACTTGGCCACAATATTCCTTCACGTGAAATATTTTCTACACCTCTTTCAGAAAGAGACCGGCGTTGCTCACCGTAATCGACCTTCCATCGATCTTGAGCCGATTCGGGATGCCCCTTGCGCGGTTGGAGTGGTTTTCAGTCCGTCTGCCCTCGAAGTGTTCAACACAGGCGTCGACATGCGTAGCATTCTGTTCTCGGCGGACGACCCAGAAGACGGAAGTCGCATACACGTCGAAAAGATGACAAAAGCGGGCACGGACCAACGGTTGTCCTCAAAGGACGTGTCCGGCAGTGAAACGATGCCACACATCGTCATCGTCATCGGAGGCAACAACTCATGGCACGAAACACCGGGCAACGTCGCGGAATCATCAAGTTCCTCGGCAACATCGTCGACGACAGCAAGGAGGTGGTCGACGACATCCTCGATCGCGCTCGCGATGTCGAGAAGGATCTGCGCTCCACCGCACGTAAGGCCCTAGATGACGATGACGATGACGACGGCGATCGGGTTCCGGCGGCCGACATCGCATCCCTGCAGGCCGCCCTGGCGGAGCTGACCGCCAAGGTCAACCAACTCGCCGCGCTGCAAGAGCCGGGAGAGGGCGCGGGTGAGCGCACGCAGCAGGCGGAACCGGCCTCGGCACAGTCCTGATCGAAGCACCACGAAACAGGTAGGTGTCACGTCACTGCGCGGCTACGGCCGGCCACCTGACAAGGACCCAACGGATCCGGGTGCCGGCCGATGGCCGCCCTGCACTGGAAGCGCTCCGAGCAACCTTTTCGACACGATCACCGGGGACTCCGCAGCTCCAGCGGATCCACGCCGCCGGATACGCCACCGTCCTGCCGGAAGAGGCCTCAGCCGCAAGGAGATACCGCTTTGCGCGAACACCGCCTGCGTGCCTTGATGGCAGCGATGGGAACGCTGACGCGCTCCGAGATCCGCCACGCTGTCTCGTCCGACCGCTCCACCGAAGACGGTCCCAGCTCCGCCCAGCGCCGAGCGCGCGATGTCCGCCTCACGCTGGAACGGCTCGGCCCGTTCTACATCAAGGTCGGCCAAATGCTGTCCACCCGGCCCGACATCGTCTCCGAAGAAATGATCGCCGAGTTCCGGACACTGCACGACACCGTGTCGGTACAGCCCTTCTCGCTGTTCGAACCGGTCATGGTTGCCGAGCTCGGTAGCCAGTGGCGTGACCGGTTCCGCACCGTCGACACCAGCCGCCCCCTGGGCGCGGCGTCACTGGCCCAGGTTTACGCCGCCACACAGCTCGACGGCCGGGCCGTCGTGATCAAGGTCCAACGCCCTGGGATCGTGCCCCTCATCACCCAGGACATGGCCCTGCTGCGCCGAGCCGCGCGGCTACTCGCCAAGGCCTCGCCCGACTTCGCCCAGGTCATCGACGTGGACGCCATGCTGGGCCTGCTGTTCGACGCCATGCGCTCGGAACTGGACTTCACCCTGGAAGCCCGTGAGATGGATCGTGCCCGCGCCGAGATCGCCGGGTTCAAATACCTCGACGTACCCGAGGTGCTCCTGGCCACCCCACGGGTCATGATCCAGAGCAGGGCACCGGGATGCTCGATCAGGGACGCCAACCCCGCGGACTTCCCGGCCGCCGAACGGCTCGCCATCGGCCACGACCTGCTCGCGTTCATGTATCGCAGCTACTTCACCACCAAGATCTTCCACGCCGACCCGCACCCCGGAAACATCTTCGTCCACCCAGGCGAGAAGGCATCGCTCATCGACTGGGGCATGGTCGGACGCATCGACCGCCGCACCAGCCACGCCATCCTGCTGATCCTGACCAACATCGCCATGAACGACGGCCAAGGACTCGCCCGCGCGTGGACCGACCTGGGACGCGCCACCGACCGCGCCGACATCCCCGCCTTCCAGAACGACATGGAAGCCCTCGTCCCCCACGTGGCCAGTGCCTCACTCGAGGAGCTGAACCTCGGCGTCACCCTCACCGCGATCCTCAAAAGCGCCACCAAACGGCGAATCCGCACCAATCCCGCCATCGCCGTGCTCGGCAAGTCCTTCGCCAACCTCGAAGGATCCATCCGCTACCTCGCCCCCGAACTGAGCATCACCGACACCTTCCGCGAGGAACTGTCCGACATCATGCTGGACCTGCTGGAAGACACGCTCTCCGAGCAACAGGCCGCGCGCACGGTCCTCGAGTTGATCTCGGCAGGAACCGGCGCACTCCAGCAGGCACACAACATCCTGCGAGACATCAGCAACGGACGACTCCACATGAGAGTCACCCAATCCGCCCGGATGTCCCCCGCGACCAGAAAACGCCGCATAGTCATCGGCGCGGCAGTGGCCGCTTACCTGTGGCGACAACGACCTCGCGCCGTACACGCCGACCGACGGTGACAGATATGCGATATCAGATCTCCACACCCGATATCCGCACCGGCAACGGTCGGGCCGCTCCGGAGCGCACGGCGATGGCTGCACGCCGCACTCGGGACTCGTTCACCATGGTGCGCCGCCCTCTTATCGCCACCGGCTCCACCGACCCAGATCACCTACCGCCGTGCACCAGACCCGCGCGGGTAGGCATGTGCTTCGGCTCCCTCACCTACCGACCGGTCCACAACTCGCACCGATCAGGCCAACCCGTCCACGCACCGCCAACCTCCACGAGGAGTTGCGAAGATCATGATCAGCTTGCCAGCGGGCGGCCTTCACCACAGCTGCCTCAGGCGCGGAAGCCATCCTCTCCTGCGCCTTCCGCATCCTCGGGTCTTGTTTTGCACCACACCGGTCATCCATCTACGGACCACACCGGATCATGACGCGCGGACCCCGACCTGCCAGACCACCGGACACTGACGTGGCCCTGCATCCCGTGTTCGCAATGGCGACCCTCGGACTACTGCTACTCGCCCTCTCCGGCACCTCCGAGTTGCTGTCGATCGTGAGCTGGACGGCCTTCGTCGCAGTGATCGTGGTGTGGATCGGCTACAACAACCGACGTCACTCCGGTCAGTGACAAATACGTCGGTCAAGTACCCAATAACTATCCCGACGGCCACGTCGTGCGGATTTCCGCAACACGCCACGCAATGACCTGCACGTGGCTGACATGTGCGCCACGCTAAGGTCCGCATCAGAGGCACGGAGCGCGCATAGTGATCGGAAAACGCGTGCGGCCCTGTTTTTGCCGGCACCCGCCGTCCACGTCGGGCTGATTCGGCAGGGCTTGTGTCACGAGCACCTCGAAGCCGATAGTGCTGAGCTGCGACACCCATCCGCAACCGGGACTCCCCGGTCCTGTCGGCTGCACGACGCCGCGCTGCGAACTCCCAGCCGCCCTCTAAGAAACACCTCGAGCTGCATCATCCAAGCAGAACGATAGAGTCATAAAGCACGCCGCGAGTCATCTTCAAACGAGCCTGAAGAGGCGAACTTGACCAACCGGCATGTTGCGGACTCAGGCCCCAGGGCGGATCGGATCATGGCGCGACCTGCGAAAATGCCAAACCGACAGGTCGTGGCGATGCAGTTGGATGCACTTGAGCGCAGCTCGATCCTGTCGCTACACCTTGACTTCTCCCAGGTTCCTCCTAAG
>JASLAV010001233.1 GCA_030146905.1 Lentzea sp.
GGAAAAGAATCCGGCGTGTAAACCTGAACCCACCGAAAAGCGGGATCAGCCCAAACCTCAACGCCACCACCGTCATCAGCAACGAGCGAGTGATGCACCAACCCATCCGAGGACGGCTCACACCCCCCAAAGGGCGTATCCAACCGAACCCCGTCCAGAACCCGCCCACCCCGGAAGTCGAACGAGGTCCCCTCCACAGAAAAAGCAGGCCCAGAAGGAACCATCCGCTCGGCATCCAACGGCAAAACAGTGGTAGCAGCCAAAGTCAAGGTGCACGAATCAGTCAAAGCGTTGCCAGCACGAGGATAAGGATGAGTCCCAACCCCAAAAGGCGTAGGAGCATCTCCGACATTGATGACTCCATGCGTGACCGTGAGCCCACGATCATCCAACGCGTAGGACACGGTGACCCGCAGAGCCACGGGCCACCCGGCCTGCGGCTCCACATCCGCCACAAGGGAAACCAACGACCCGGTGTGCTCCAGAACGTCCCAAGGCTGCCGCCGCAACAACCCGTGGATGGCGTTCCCCCGAGCGGGCTCGGTGACCTCCAGCCGCTGAACGACCCCGTCCAGCTCCCAGACGGCACCGGCCGTCCGGTTCGGCCAAGGCACCAGCACGGCACCGGCGCTCATAGGAGGCTTCTCGTCAGCCCCGAACGTCTCCACGTACGGAACGCCATCCACCTCGAATGACCGCAGGCCCGCGCCTACAGTCGTGATCACGGCGGTGGCACCCTCGTACGAGATCCCCAGCATGGGTCGAAGCCTACGGGGCCAACGGAAGGATCCGTCCATGAAGGTTCACCACCTCAACTGCGCCACGATGCGCCCGCCGCTCGTCGCGGGCGGGATCGTCGCGCACTGCCTGCTGATCGAGACCGACCAGGGCCTGGTCCTGGTCGACACCGGGTTCGGCACGCACGAGGTGAGCGATCCCGGGGCCACCATCGACGCCTTGAGCCGCACGCTGCTCAAGCCCGTGCTCGACATCAGCGAGACCGCAGTCTTCCAGGTCGAGAAGCGCGGGTACTCACCGGACGACGTCCGGCACATCCTGCTCACCCACCTCGACATGGACCACGCCGGCGGGCTGCGCGACTTCCCGAAGGCCACCGTCCACGTGCTCGACACCGAACTGGAAGCCGCGGCCAACCCGAAGGGCATGAAGGAACGGGCGCGGTACCCCAAGGCGCAGCGCGACGGCGTGACCTTCCGGACCCACAGGGCCGAAGGTGAGCACTGGTACGGGTTCGAGGCGGTCAGGAGCATCGCCGGGCTGCCGGAGGACGTCCTGATGGTGCCGCTCATCGGGCACACCCGCGGCCACACGGGCATCGCGGTCAAATCGGACGACCGCTGGCTGCTGCACGCCGGCGACGCCTACTTCTACCGCGGCGAGGTCGAGACGCCGTCCAGCAACATCTTCGCCCTCAAGCTCACCGCCAAGCAGACCGAGACGATCCGCGAGCAGCGTCTGTCCAACGTGGAACGGCTGAGGGAGCTCAAGGCCGGCGGTGAGGTCGAGGTGTTCTGCGCCCACGACCCGGTCGAGCTGGCCAGGCTGGCGTGACCTTCATCCGCCAGGTCCGCCTCGACGAGGCCGCCGACACCCGCCGGTACCCGTTCACGCTCTCGGTGGTGCGCCACCTGGTCAAGCACCCGGTCGACATCACCAGACCCGTCACGTTCCTGACCGGTGACAACGGCGCGGGCAAGTCCACGCTGGTCGAGGCGATCGCGGTGGCGGCCGGGTTCAACGCCGAAGGCGGCACGCAGTCGTTCAACTTCGCGACCAAGGCGACCGAGTCCTCGCTCGGCGACCACCTGACGCTCAGCTGGGGCATCAAGAAGCCGCGCACGGGGTTCTTCCTCAGGGCCGAGTCGTTCTACAACGTCATCACCGAGATCGACCGGATCGGCGGGGGCATCCACGCGTCGTACGGCGGGAAGTCGTTGCACGAGCGGTCGCACGGCGAGAGCTTCATCGACCTGATGACGCACCGCTTCGGCGGCAAGGGGCTCTACGTCCTCGACGAACCGGAGGCGGCCCTCTCGGTCAAGGGTTGCCTCACGGTCCTGAGGCGGATGCACGAGCTCGTCCAGGAGGGTTCGCAGTTCATCATCGCCACGCACTCGCCGATCCTGCTCGCGGCGCCGGACGCCACGATCCTGGAGATCACCGACACGATCGACGAGGTCACCTACGACACGGCGGAACCGGTCGCGCTCACCCGGAACTTCCTGGGTGGGCCCGACCGGTTCCTGAGGCACCTGCTGGACTAGTCCCTACTTGGTCAGCTTCTCCGGGTTGATCTCCACCCTGCCGTGCAGCACGCGGTTGATGCCCCACAGCACCAGGCCGGCGAGCAGCAGCCAGCCGGCGATCACGTAGTCGTCCCACGGGCGGCCGGACAGCACCGGCATCGCGAGGTACGCGCACGTGATCGCACCGAGGATCGGGGCCCACGTGGGCGCGCGGAAGTGCTCGCGCTCGGACTTCTCCTTGCGCAGCACGAGGCACGCGACGTTGACGATGGTGAAGACGATCAGCAGCAGCAACGACGTCGTGCCGCCGAGCTTGCCGATGTCCGCGGTGGACACCAGGATCACCGCGACGCCGGTCGTGAAGACGATCGAGATCCACGGCGTACGGCGGAACGGGTGCACGGTGCCGAAGAACTTCGGGATGATCTTCTCGTTCGCCATGCCGTACAGCAGGCGCGACGCCATCAGCATGTTGATCAGCGCCGAGTTGATGACGGCCAGCAGGCCGATCAGCGCGAAGATCCAGAGCGGGAAGCCGGGCGCGCCGACGGTGACGACCCTCAGCAACGCGCTGCTGCCGGCCTTCGCGAGCTCGTCGGACGGGATCAGCAACGACGACGTGATCGCGACCAGGACGTAGATCAGAGCCGCGATGGCCATGCCGAGGAGCATCGCGCGCGGGAAGATCTTGGCGGGGTTCTTGCACTCCTCCGCCATGTTCACCGAGTCCTCGAAGCCGACCATCGCGAAGAACGCGAGCGCGGTGGCCGAGGTGACCGCCAGCATCACGTTGGAGCCCGACGGCACGTGGATATCGGTCAGCCGCGAGGGATCGCCGTCGCCGACCGCGATCGCGTACGCGCCGATCGCGATGATGATGACCAGACCGGACAGCTCGATGCAGGTCAGCACCACGTTGGTCTTGACCGACTCCGCGACGCCGCGGAAGTTGATGATCGCCAGCGCCGCGATGAAGACGATCGCGATGCCCGTGATCACGAGCGACTCGGGTGAGATCGCGACGTCGAAGAACTCCACCAGCAGCTGCCGCAGGTACGTGCGGCCGAAGGCGAGTGCCGCCGAGGACGCCGAGGTGATACCGGAGCACATGACCGCGAACGCGACCATGAACGTCAGAAAGTGGATCTTGAACGCTCTGTTGGTGTAGAGCGCCGCGCCCGCAGCCATGGGGTACTTCCCGACGAGTTCCAGATAGCTGAACGCCGTCAGGAACGCCACCACGAACGCGAGCAGGAAGGGCAGCCAGAGGGCGCCGCCGATCTTGCCGGCCACGTTGCCGGTGAGCGCGTAGATGCCGGTACCGAGGATGTCGCCGACGACGAAGAACAGCAGCAGCTTCGGGCCGATCGCCCGTTGTAGCTCTGGTTGCTCCGTTTGTGGAGTCGCTTCAGCCATGCCCGAAGATTCTGCACGTTGTGCCTGCACACCTGCGTGAACAGCTCGTTACCTCACCCATATGGTGTAGTCATGAAACGCACGGCAACGCTGCTCGTCGCGGCCATGGTGCTGATCGCCTGCACGTCGTCACCGCCGCCGGCCCCGCCGGCGCAGCACCCCGACGTGAAGAGCCTCGTCGCCGCGGTGACCAAGGCGGTCGGCGAGAAGAAGACCTACCGCTTCACGATCGCACCACCGACCACGGGCGGTGTCACGGCTCCCGCCAGCGGTTCCGTGCGGCTGGGCGACGTCCCCGGCGTCGACGCCACCACGACCCGTCCCGTGCAGACCGGCGGCAAGGAGGAGGAGCTGCGGTTCGTCTCGACCGCGCGGGACACCGCGTTCGTGAAGCTGCCGGCGGTGTTCGGGCTGCCGGACGGCAAGCCGTGGGTGAAGCTGGAGCGCAAGGACACCGACGACTTCACCGGCACGATGCTCGGCTTCTACGACGTGATCCACCAGCAGGCCGTGTTCACCACGTACCACCTGCCGGTGATCCAGGCGGGCGGCGAGCTCAAGCTGACCGCGCAGACCGGTGACCGCACGCGCTACTCGATCGCCGTCGACTACCGGAAGGCCTACGACGCGCTCACCGACGAGAACCTGCGCAACGAGGTGAAGCTCGCCCTCGACCAGAACGTCGCGGGCTCGGTCGGTGAGATCGAGCTGGACGGCAGCGGCATGCCGATCCGCATCAAGTTCTCGACGCAGTTCCAGGACGCGCTGATCGTCGACGACGCCCGCTTCTCCGGCTGGGGCAGCGATGTGAAGATCGCCGAGCCGGCCGCGAACGAGGTCAGCTCCCGGAACTGACGCGGTAGCGCCAGATCGCGGGCAGCAGCGCCACCATGGCCGCGGTCGCCACGACCACGAGCAGGCCGCCCACCGACACCGCGGCCGCGGTGCCGAACGCCGCGCCGCCCGTGCCGTGCAACAGGTCCGCGATGCGCGGCCCGCCCGCGACGACGACGATGAAGACGCCCTGCATCCGCCCGCGCATCTCGTCCGTCGCGGCCGACTGCAGGATCGCGCCGCGGAACGCCATCGACACCATGTCCGCCGCGCCCGCGAGCGCGAGGAACGCCGCCGCGACCCACA
>JASLAV010000992.1 GCA_030146905.1 Lentzea sp.
TCGCGGATCGTCCAGGTCAGCGCGAGCTGCGCGAGCGACTGGCCACGCGACTTCGCGATCTCGTTGAGAGACCGGATGCGGGCGAGGTTCTCGTCGGTGAGCAGGTCCGTCGACAGCGACTTGCCCTGCGACGCGCGCGAGCCCTCGGGAACACCGTTGAGGTAGCGGTCGGTCAGCATGCCCTGCGCGAGCGGCGAGAACGCGATGCAGCCCGCACCGACCTCCTCCAGCGTGTCCAGCAGCTCCGGCTCGATCCAGCGGTTGAGCATCGAGTACGACGGCTGGTGGATCAGCAGCGGCACACCGGCGGACCGCAGCAGCTCAGCCGCCTCACGGGTCTTGGTCGGCGAGTACGACGAGATGCCGACGTAGAGCGCCTTGCCCTGCTGGACGGCGCTGACGAGCGCGCCCATCGTCTCTTCCAGCGGCGTCTCGGGGTCGAACCGGTGCGAGTAGAAGATGTCGACGTAGTCGAGGCCCATCCGGCTCAGCGACTGGTCGAGCGAGCTGAGCAGGTACTTGCGGCTGCCCCACTCCCCGTACGGCCCCGGCCACATGTCGTAGCCCGCCTTCGTCGAAATGACCAGCTCGTCGCGGTACGGCCTGAGATCGTCCTTGAGGATCTGCCCGAAGGTGATCTCCGCCGAGCCGTAGGGCGGGCCGTAGTTGTTGGCGAGGTCGAAGTGCGTGACACCGAGGTCGAACGCCCTCCGCGCGATCCCGCGGCCCAGCTCGTACGGCCGGTCGCCGCCGAAGTTGTGCCACAGGCCGAGGGAGATGGCCGGCAGCTTGAGACCGCTGCGGCCAGTCCGCCGGTACGTCATCTGGTCGTAGCGCGCGCTATCCGCGAGGTAGGACATGGGGCCCAGAATGTCACGTCCAAGTGGGACAGAGCAGGACATGATCCGCGCCGCCGCGGCTGGTCGGCCGCGTCTTCGAGGCACCGCTCTCGCTGAACGACACCGAACTGTCCGCTCCCTCGCTCAACGGGTCGACGCTGCCTGCCCTGGACGCGGAGAACCTGCGCACCCGCGGGGTCCTGATCGCGCAGCGGGAGGACCTTCGCCACGCTGAGCGTCGCGGGCTTTACCGGACTCGTTCGCAAAAACTGAGGGACCGTCACATCAAATGTTACGAGGGCCCGCCCACCTGGGCGAACCCTCGTTGTATAAGAGCCGGCGAGGGGAATCGAACCCCTAACCTTTCGCTTACAAGGCGAGTGCTCTGCCAATTGAGCTACGCCGGCCTGGCTCGTGTTCGCGAACATGGTAAGCGCCCGTTGCTGGTGCTCCCTGCGGCGAACGGTCTGCTCTCAGTGTGATCGGATTGCTCCGACCGGAGCCGGACCAACCAACTGAGTGGATCAGGGCGCCGAGCAGGGCGCCTTGACCAGGTCAGGAGGGTAATCGACAGGCAGTGATCATGTCCTCCTTTTCGGGTCACTCGATGGGAGGTGGCAGACGCCACAGCATCAGACGAAGTAGCAGTGACGATCCCAACGGAGGTGCGCGAGATTTCAACCAACAACCTGCACGGTCCCTCACTACCCGACGACACCACTGTTCACCTGGTCCTTGATCTGGCCCTCAGGATCGGTGAGGTCCAAATGGCCAGCGGGGCCGACGCCGCTGATGTAACAGCGACGATTCTCTCCGTTACCGAGAGCTATGGACTGCCCCACACAGAAGTAGACGTGATCTACACCTCCATCAGCGTGTCGTGTCATCGGGGCACGGACGCGCCGCCGATCACCGCCGTGCGAGTGGTCCGGCAGCGCAGTCTCGACTACACGCGCCTCGCCGCCGTCGAGCACCTCGTGCGCAACCTCGGGCCGATCGAGGACGCCCACGCGCGGCTGGAGGACATCACCACGGCCAAGCACCCGTACCCGCGCTGGGTCGCCACCGCCGCATGGGCCGGCATGGCCGCCGCGGTCGCGTTCCTCGTCGGCGGTGGGCCGTCGCTCGCGGTCACCGCCGCGATAGTCACCGCCGTGATCGACCGGGTCGGCAGGGTGCTGAACCGCCGTGCGCTGCCGTTCTTCTTCCAGCAGGTCGTGGGCGGTGCGCTCGCCACGGGCGCCGCGCTGACCGTGTACGCCACGGGGTTGCTGCCCGCCGTGCGGCCGAGCCTGCTGGTCGCCGTGAGCATCGTCGTGCTGCTGTCCGGGCTCGCGCTGGTCAGCACGGTGCAGGACGCGATCTCCGGGTACAACGTCACCGCCGCCGGCCGCACGGTGGAGACCGTGCTGCTCAGCGCGGGCCTGATCGCGGGCGTCGCGCTCGCGATCCGCACCGCCGTCCACTTCGGGCTGGACATCCGGCTCACCGACCCGTTGCCGCCGCTGATCTCCGCGGTGCCGATGCAGTTCGCGGCCGGTGCGGCGACCAGCGCGTCGTTCGCGCTCGCCTGCTACGCCCGTCCCCGCGCGCTTGTCGCCGCCGCCGTCTCCGGCGCGATCGGCACGGCCGCCTACGGCCTCGTCACGAGCTTCGGCCTCGACGTCCTGCTCGGGTCCGCCGTCGCCGCCGCGATCACCGGGTTCGGCGGCGCGACGCTGACCCGCCGCCTGCGCATCCCGACGCTCGTCGTCGTCCAGGCGGGCGTCGTGCCGCTGCTGCCGGGCTGGACCACGTACCGGGGCCTGTTCCAGCTCACCGCCGAGGGTGATCCGGCCGGTCTGAGCACCCTCGTGTTCGCGAGCGGCATCGCTCTCGCACTGGCGGGAGGAGTCGTGTTCGGCGAGTACCTGGCCCAACCCGTGCGCACCGGGCTCGGCCGCCTGGAGCGCAAGTTCGCCGGACCGCGGATGTCAGGGCCGCTCAAACCCACCAAGCGTCGGTTGGAGTGAACCTCCTTGTGATGGCCGTTACACGACACGCGACACGTTCGCATCGGCACTAGCCTGGGCATTTGTGAGCATGGACATTGGCGAGAACGGGGCGGAATTCGTAGTCGTGGCCAACAGGCTCCCGGTCGACCTGGAGCGCTTGCCCGACGGAACCGAGCGGTGGAAGCACAGCCCCGGAGGGCTGGTGAGCGCGCTCGAACCGTTCCTCCGCTCACACAGCGGTGCCTGGGTCGGCTGGCCCGGTGTGGCCGACGCCGACGTGGCGCCGTTCGAGGACGACGGCCTGCTGCTGCACCCCGTCGAGCTGTCGGCCAAAGAGGTCGAGGACTACTACGAGGGCTTCTCGAACGGCACCCTCTGGCCGCTCTACCACGACGTCGTGGCGCAGCCCGCGTTCCACCGGCACTGGTGGAACGCCTACGTGAAGGTGAACCAGCGGTTCGCCGACGCGACCGCGAAGGTGGCGGCGCAGGGCGCGACCGTGTGGGTGCAGGACTACCAGCTGCAGCTCGTCCCCGCGATGCTGCGCGAGCAGCGGCCGGACCTGAAGATCGGCTTCTTCCTGCACATCCCGTTCCCGCCGGTCGAGCTGTTCATGCAGCTGCCGTGGCGCACGGAGATCATCCGCGGCCTGCTCGGCGCCGACCTGGTGGGCTTCCACCGGCCGGGCGGCGCGCAGAACTTCCTCTGGCTGGCCCGCCGCCTCGTCGGCCTGGAGCCGAGCCGCGGCACCGTCGGCGTGCGGACCAGGCCGGGTGTCGTGCAGGTCGGCGACCGCACGGTGCGGGTGGGCGCGTTCCCGATCTCGATCGACAGCGCCGGGCTCGACGCGGTCGCCCGCCGCAAGGACACCCAGGCCCGCGCGAGGCAGATTCGAGAGGATCTCGGCAACCCGAAGCGCATCCTGCTGGG
>JASLAV010000089.1 GCA_030146905.1 Lentzea sp.
GCGACGCCGGCATGTCCTGGTCCGTCACCCGCGCCTCGGCGACCCCGGCGCGGAGCTCGACGGCGTTCTCACGCATCAGCGCGTGGACCACTTCCTTGACGTAAAGCGGGTTTCCCCCCGCGCATCCGGCGAGCCGGTCCAAGCCCTGGCCGGGCGCGGCGCCCACCAGCCCGGTCACCAGTGCGGCGACCTCGTCGTCCGTCAGCGGTTCGAGGACGATCAGGTCACCGGCCTCCGCGACCGCGCGCCGCACCCGCGCCACGTCCTCGCGGTGCGGCACCGGCCGCGTCACCGCGACCAGGAGCAGGGGGAGGCGGTGCGACAGGCGGACCAGCCGGTGCCACAGCAGCACGCTGGCCTCGTCGGCCCATTGGAAGTCGTCGAGTGCCAGCACCAGCGGGGCTTCCGCGCTCAGCTCGCGCACCAGTTCCACCAGGCGTTCGATGGCGGTGAGCACCGGGTCGCCTGCGGCCTGGAGGTCGCCCGTCAGGGTCAGCAGGTCCTGGGCCAGCTCGCCGCCGCGCGCGCCGGGGGACGTGACCGACACGTCGAGGGCGTCGAGCACCAGGCGGAGGGGGAAGCGGCCGCCCAGCTCGTCGGCCGCGGCCCAGGCGACGCGGGCATCCGCGCCGGCCAGGCAGGCGGCCAGCAGTGACGACTTGCCGATACCCGGCTCACCCTCCAGCCACAGGATTCCGCCCCGGCCACCGGCCACATCGGCCACCGCGCGCCGCAGCAGGCCGAGCTCCCTTCGCCGGCCGACGAAGGGAGCCGACGCCTGTCGCGCCCCGCTCGCCGTCACAGGGGGCGGGGGAACAGCGGGGGACGAGGCCGGGACTGTCAGGCGAGCCTCGGACGGTCCGGCCGCAGGTGAACGATGGGCCGCCTCACCCTCCAGCACCCGGCGCTGGGCCTCGCGCAGAGCGCCGCCTGGCTCGATGCCGAGCTCGTTCGCCAGCACGTGCCGGGCGTCGCGGAACACCTCCAGCGCTTCGGCCTGCCTGCCACCCCGGTGCAGCGCGGACATCAGCAGCGCCCGCAGACCTTCCCGCAGCGGGTGCTCGACCACCAGCCCCGACAGCTCGGCTGCCACGTCGGCGTGCCTGCCCAGCAGCAACGCCAGTTCGGCCCGCCGCTCCACGGCGGCCAGCCGCAGTTCGTGCAACCGCGACCGCTGGGACTCGGCGAACCGGCCCGGCACGGAGAACAGCGCCTCGCCCTCCCACAGCGCCAGCGCGGCGTCCAGCTGCGCCACCGCCCGCTCAGGGGCGTCCCGCGCCAGGCCCTCCGCCCGCTCGCGGTGCCGGTCGAAACGGTGGACGTCCACCGCTTCAGGGTCCAGCCGGAGCGCGTACCCGGCTCCCGACGAGGTGAGCACCACCCCGGCGGACCGCTTGGACCGCTCCGGCTCCAGCGCCCGGCGCAGCGCGGAGACATAGGTGTGGAGACTCGCCCCGGCGGTCGCGGGCGGCGCGTCGCCCCACACCCCGTCGACCAGTTCGTCCTTGGAGACCGCCTCGTTCGCCCGCACCGCGAGCAGGGTGAACACAGCGCGCCTGCGCGCGGTGCCGAGGCCGACCTCAGCGCCGTTGCGCCATGCGCGCACCGGGCCAAGCAGCCTGACCACCAACGAAGCGGTCGTGCACATCGACATCGGGACACCCTTCGTGTGGAGATGCGGGCCGAATGGCGGCTCTTGCCGATGGCGCATTGCGCCGACCGGTATCGGGACATCTTCCCCTTTGATCACGTCATCATGGCAACGTTCCCTGAACGATGCCTAAATTCCCCTGTCTCAATAGCTGTTCCGGGCGGTCAGCAGCGTCTTAATTCCTGTTTGGATAGATCCCGACCGTCTTCGCGGTAATCTCGTCGAAAGTCCTTGCCATTCCCGATCGAATGGAATCCACGGCGCTGCGCGCAACGTTCGGGATCAAAGGTCTGAGCCTTTGGGCTGCTGTACTGCTGCCTGCCCCCCTCAGAGGGTCTCGCGCCGTGGAGTTGACGTCAAGGTGGGGCGCGGTCGCGGTACTACGGATGCAGCAGTCGAACTCCGTGTTCAGGCAGGAAAGTCGCGAGCAGATCGTCTATGACGATCAACATCTGGAACCGCGGTGCGGCCGGGCTGTCGTGGAAATGGCGGAACCCGCTCGACGCTCGGTTTGATCGGTGCTCACGGGTCGTACGCACACGACTCAAAGACCAAAGGGGCCCAAGCCGATTTGCGTGGTGTGAGAAGCGTTCCGGCCCGTAAGTCATCAGATACGTGGATTACTGTGGCGATTGTCATTTGCGCATGTCGGGGCACGACCCGCGTCGGCGGACGACGTCAGCGGATCGACCACGCCGCACCCGTCAGCAGGGAGGGCTGTACGGGACGTCCGGGACGTGCCTGCGCCACTGGTCCTCGGTGAGACGCGGTCCCGCCGAACCGCACGCTTCGGCGACGGCGGCGCCGAGATCGGCGTTCAGCAGGCGCATGGTCGGGTCGAACATGGTCCACGCCAGGGTTCGGCCGTCCGGGCTGAACGTGATGTCGGCGACGGCGATGGCGGCTCCGGACAGCGTGGCGATCTCGGTGACGTGCCGGGGATCGCGGACGTCCCACAGGCGCACCGTGCGGTCGTCGCTGCCGGACGCGAGCGTGCGCCCGTCCGGGCTGAAGGCCAGGTCGTACACGTCGATCCTGGCGCCGGCCAACGACATGAGCTCGGCTCCGTCGCGCCACAGCCGCACGCTGTGGTCGTCGCCACCGGTGGCCAGTGTCCTGCCGAGGACGATGGTGTCACCGCTCATCACCTTGGCGAGTGCTTTTCTGTCGTTGATCTTCCAGTAGGCGGCGAAGCAGACCGTCATGCCGACTGCCAATCCCACGGCGTACCTGTGGGGTGCCAGAACTCTGCACTCGCCCGCTGAACTGCGGTGATCGGGTTTTGGGGTTCTGGCAGGATGATCGTGGGTGTGGCGCTGCGACTGCTCTATCTCGTCCTTGTCCACCTAGGTGGCTGGTTAGTTCTGCTCGGCCGGTCATCGGCGGCGAAGGATGTGGAGTTGCTGGTGCTGCGGCATGAGGTCGCGGTGTTGCGCCGGACTCATGGCCGTCCGCGTCTGGACTGGGCTGATCGTGCAGTGCTGGCCGCATTGGTGCGGCGGTTGCCCGTCTGGTTGAGGGAGCACCGATTCGTGACTCCAGGCGCGGTGTTGCGGTGGCATCGGCGTTTGGTCGCGAAGAAGTGGACCTACCCGAACCGGGCTGGGCGCCCGCGGGTCGATGAGGCCGTGGTGGCGTTGATCGAGCGGATGGCGAGGGAGAACGCCGGCTGGGGTTACCGCCGTATCCACGGTGAACTGCTCAAGCTCGGCCACCGCGCTGCTGCGTCAACTGTCCGCCGTGTATTGAAACGACTGCGGATACCGCCGTCGCCGACCCGGGACATCGACACGTCGTGGCGGCGGTTCCTGCGTGCTCAAGCGGCGAGCATGCTGGCGTGTGACTTCTTCCACGTCGACTGCACCGTCACCTTGAAGCGCGTGTACGTGTTCTTCGTGATGGAGGTCGGCACTCGCTACGTCCACATCCTCGGCACCACCACCAATCCTGATGGGCGCTGGACCACACAGCAGGCTCGAACCTCCTTATGAGGCTGGATGACCGGGCCAGCGACTTTCGATTCCTGGTTCGTGGCAGAGCCGGCCAGTTCACGACGTCGTTCGATGCCGTTCGCGCTGACGCCGGGATCGACGTCGCGAAGAGCCCGCCGCGGTGCCCGCGGGCAAACTGCTACGCGGAACGGTTTGTCGGCACCGTCAGACGCGAGCTCACAGACCGACTGCTCATAATCAATCAGCGTCACCTCAGGTCAGTGCTGAACCGCTACCTGTCCCACTACAACCACCGTCGACCACATCGAGCGCGGCACCACACCCCACCGCAACCTGACCACCCCATTGCAGAGCCCGGCTGCAGGTCCATACGTCGTCGGCAAGTACTCGGTGGCTTGATCAACGACTACGAACCGGCAGCGGCCTGATACGCAGGTCAGGCCCACCGGACCGCGTTTTGGCACCCCACAGGCCAGCTCGCCTTGGATCCGTCGATGTCCCCACCGCGGGTTTTCTCGGGCGAGCCGGAGTACGAGTGCCTTGATCGCTGCTCGGCTGGGTGGGCGTCCTATGCGTCGTCGCGCGGTGTAGTCCCACTTCCAGGCGATGAACCTGCGATGCCAGCCGAGCACCGTGCCGGGAGTGACTGGGAAGACCTCGCGCCAGCGCGAACGAGGTATCAGCTTGGACAGCGCGGCGAACCAGAACCGGTCTGCGGGCTCGTAGCGGACCGGGTCGGCCAACTGCCGGCGAAGCACGGTGTTCTCGTGCCGCAGCACGAGAAGCTCCGCATCCTTCGCGGCCTCCCCGCGGAGCAACACCGACGCGGCGGACAGCACCTTCCACGTCGCCTTGTACAGCAGGGACACGATCACCTGAGCATGCTCTCAGCCTGGGACAGATGCGCTGCCACGCTGCGGCGACGACTTTTCGAGCGGCACAGGATACGTCGCGCGGATCAGGTTTCTCATTCGCGACCGCGACGGCAAGTACCCCGCATTGATCGACGAGATCCTCGGCGGCGCTGGGATCGCGACGATTCTGACCGGCGTCCGGGTGCCCCGCATGAACGCGATCATGGAACGCTGGGTCAAGACGCTGCGCGGCGAGCTCCTCGATCGCACACTGATCTGGAACGAGGCCCATCTCCGGCACGCCCTGCGCGAGTACGAGCGGCACTACAACGAGCACCGCACCCACCGATCACTCGCCGCCGCAGCACCCTTGAAAGCCCGGCCCCAGTCTCTTGAGCCCGCCCAGATCGAACGCTTCACCATAGATCGACAGGACCGTCTCGGCGGAGTCATCCATGAGTATCACTATGCCGCTTAACCTGCATGGACGTAGTTTTCGGCACGCACAGGGGTGATCAACGAGTACAGGTACGCCGCTTGAGCTGCAGCGATGACTTTTCGAGCGGCACAGGGTTGATCAACGAGCGCGAACCTACAGCAGCGTGATGCGCAGGTCAGGCTACTGGGTCGTGTTTGGCACCCCACAGCTCGCAGGCGCCTTCGGTGGTTGGCGTCGTGGTCGGACAGCTTCTCAACGCGCGACGCGAGCGAGAGGATGATAAATGCGTTCGCCGATTTCGCGGACTGCCTCGTCTACATCCAGTGACCACAAACGCAGGGTGCCGTCTGCGGCCGAGGACACGAGTGCCTGACCGTCGGGACGCCACGTCAGATGCGTCGCGTCCGCGGTGACCTCGATCGAGTGACCGGCGAAGTCCTCACGGACGGCGGCCACGGCCTCGGTGACCGCCGGGGTCAGGGCCGTCACGAGTTGTCGTCGGGCGCGACGGCGATGAACTCCTGTCCCTGAGACCGAACACGACCAGCGCGCGCGAGAAGTAGGTATACGCGATCAACAGCGGCATCCGGCGGTTCGTATCCACCTCAGGTCCCGCTGCCTTCGTCTCATCTGCGTTCTGCCGGGCTTGACAAGATCAGCACGGGCTCCTCCGTAGCCGTGAGTACGTCGCCGGGATGCACAGGGGTGGTGCGCCCGTCTAGGTGCCGGACTTCCCGCGTGCCAGGTCCTGCGACGACAGCTGCCGTGCCGGTGTCGGTCCACTGAACGGTCACGTCTCCGTTGTGCCAGGGCCCGTCGACGGTGAACTCGCATCGCCAGACGTTCGCTGGGAGGCCTGCCTGCGTGCCGTGGCGGCATGATCGGCTTTGCGCACGGTCGAGCCAGCGTTGCAGTTGCTCGATGCCCAGTGCCGCACTCGTCGGCAACCTGCCGACTGGTTGCAGCACGATCGGGATGCTCGTGCCGCCCCAGTTGTAGAAGTACATGCGCTCGAGGTTGACTTTCCTCGCGTACAGCCCCACCAGGTAGAACCGCACCGCATGGTTGCGCGCTTTCTGTTCGTCGAGCTTTTGCTGCAGAGAGATCGAGTACGTGGTGCCGGTGTTCCAGAGCCTCGGGTGGATGCCGGCCGCGTGCATTATGCGGTCGATCTCAGCGATGAGGGTCAGCATCGTCTCCGGAGGGTCGGAGGCGATCCGCTGGAACAGCTTGACGCCCGCGACGTCGCAGTGGTCGTAGCCGCCGAGCGATGCGAACCGCTGGAGGAAGTCGACTCCCTCCGGCTGCCACAGTTGTCCCATGCCGGGGCACACCAGCGTCGCCTTCGGGTCGATCAGGCGGATGATCGCCGCGGCCCGCTTTGTCATCTCCACCAGCGTTTCCACGCTGCCCGTGTAGAACCGCTTGTCGTTGGCCAGCACCCACAGCTCGTAGGACTCCAGCCGTCCGCTGTAGCGCGTCGCGACCGCGCGGACGTAGCTCTCCCAGTCCGCCAAGTCGGTGGGCGGCGCCGGAGTGCCGTCGGGATAAGGACCGCCCGGTCCGTCCGGACTCGCCCATCTCGGCGTGCTGCCGAACACGAACAACGCGGGTATGCCCGCCTTCTCCGCGCCGGCGACCAACCTGTCGAGCGCCGACCAGTCGAACGTGCCGCGCTCACGTTGTATCTCCGACCAGCGCGTGCCGCTGTCCCAGAAGCGGGTCGCGCCCACCTGGAACGTGGGCATCGCGCCCGTGCCGCTGTTGATGGTCACGCCGAACAAGGTTCGAGGCACCGCGGCCTGCGGCAACGTCCACGCGGCCGCTAAGACCCCTCCGTGGTCCTCGGTGCCCGCGGGGTGGTCGCGCTTCGCGTCGCTCGTGCAGACGACCAGCAGCAGCGCGACGGTGAACGCAGCGACGGGATGGCGCCAAGCGTGCCAGCGGGTCCAGGTAGTAGCGGCGGACTGCACGTCGGCCACTGTCTCGCCGGCCTTCTCGGGCTCGTCCGGTGCGGGCTCGGTGTCGGTCTCCGTCGGCGCTGCTTGCAGCCACAGGTGGTGGAGGCGCGTCATGTCGCCGCGGTCCGCTCCACAGGCGATCGCGATGCGTTCGAGGACTCCGAACTCCCTCGGCACGTTGGTGCCGGTGCAGTAGCGGTGCACGGCGGACTTGCTCATGTGCACTTGCTTGCCGATGCTTTCGTAACTTTGGCCGCTGGTGCTTTTGAGGCGCGTGAGGAGCTCCCCAAGCTCTGCTGTGCGCGAACTGGTCATGGTTCCCCTAAAACACCGCCTGTGGTCCGGGTCCTTTCTATCGGCAAAGCGTCGGCATCCGCAACGGAGAACCGGCTTGTCCTGTTCTCGTGTCCCGTGCCGTGTTCCATCCTTCGGCGAATTGCCTGTTCAAGCCAGGTTTCCTATCCCGGTCGTCCCGATGTTGACCACTTGTGTGGCGCCCGGTCGCCTTGGCTGACCAAACTCGGAATGTGTCAGTCGGACGTTCGTGAGTGCCGCTTCACAGCGACCGCGGATCGTCGTTCAGATGGAATATTCCCGGTGTGCAGGACGAATTTGACTAGGGGATCTGGATGAGAAGTTCACGACGAGTTTTCGCCGCCGCGCTCGTTGCGGCGGGCATCGCCGCGTCGCTGTCGGTGGGCCAGGCGTCCGCGGCGGGCATCCAGGCGGCGCAAGCGCGTGGGTGCCACGGCGGGCCGGCGGGCCTGGACATCAGCGCCAAGCTCGGTACGCCCTTCAGCTTCACGACCGGCTCCACGAAGGTCGGTCACTTTCAGTGGCGGAGGGCGGACGTCAACTGGGCGGAGGTGCGCACGCAGGAGCCCAACACGTCGATCACCCTGTACCGGAGCGACGGGGCGGTGTGCGGCCCGTTCAAGGTGTCCCGCTCCGGTCGTGAGTACTGGGCGAGGACCGGCTATCTGCCGAACAAGGGCCACGGGGTCTGGGTGTGCGTGAGCTTCCCGTCCGGTGGTGCGTGCGGCAAGGCCAAGCAGGAGTGAACCTGACGAACTGAGCGAGGGCGGGCCTGTCGTGATGTGACAGGCTCGCTCTGACGGTAGGGGAGGGGAAAGCCGTGGCGATGGAGTTGCGTGCGCTCGGACAGGTCGAGCTGTGGGTCGACGACCGGTTGGTGGAGGTGGGCCACGCGCGGCAGCGGTGCGTGCTGGCGGTCCTGCTGGTGGAGGCCAACCGCGTCGTCACGACCGAGCAGCTGCTGGACCGGGTGTGGGCGGATCGGTTGCCCCGCAGGGCAAGACAGGTGGCGAGCAACTATGTGTCACGACTACGACGCGTCCTGGCGGGTGATGTCGCCGTCTTCCGCCGGGGCGGTGGGTACGTGCTGGAAGTGGACCCTGAGACGGTCGACCTGCACCGGTTTCGCCAGCTCGTGGCTCGGGCGCGCGGGCAAGACGACGCAGAGGCGCTGGTGTTGCTGGACGAGGCGGTGCGGCTGTGGCGGGGCGAGCCGTTCGCCGGTTTGACGACCCCGTGGCTCGCCGCAGTGCGAACCGGCCTGGAGCGGGAGTGCGTCGCCGTCCGGCTCGACCGCGTGGATGCGGCGCTGCGCTGCGGCCAGCACGCGGAGATGCTGCCTGAACTGCACGCGCTGGCGGACCAGGGCGGACTGGACGAGCGCATCGCCGCCCAGTTCATGCTCGCCCTGCACCGCGCCGGACGCACCGCGGACGCGCTCGCCCACTACCGCCACCTGCGGCTCCGGTTGGTCGAGCAGTTGGGCACCGAGCCGGGGGTCGCGCTGCAGCACCTGCATCAGCGCATCCTCGACACCGATCCGGCCCTGGCCTGGTGGGTTAGTGGCGAAAGTCGCCACGGCGTCAGGGCACGAGCCGCGAGTCCTGTCGCGAGCAACAGGATCGCCAGCAGCAGGCTCGGCACGTCGTGAAGTGGGCGGGCATTGAACTCCCACCAACCGTGGCCGCCGGCCGGACCCCAGAAGGACAGGACTGACATCACGACGGCCGGAAGGACCCAGCCCGCTTGCCAGCCGAGCACGCGGCCGGACACCAGGGCCACGCCCAGCCAGCCGAGCAGGGCACGGGCGAGCACACCGGTGCTTGCCGCAGGCAGCGTCAGAGCGGCGAGCGCCAGGTGCGCGCCGAAACACGCGGTGGCCAGTCCTGCCAGGTAGCGGTGTTCGGTTTGCCGGTGCACGTCGGTGCGTGCTTCCTGATCGCGCGCGAGGCTGTGCAGCCCCAGCACAGGCGCGGCACCGACGGCCACTCCCAGCAGCTGCCACACCGGGATCGTGGATCCGCTGGCGGCCACGGCCGGCACAGGCAACTCGAGCAACCCGATCCAGGCGGAGAGTGCGCCGAGCAGCACAGCCAGAGCGAGCGCGCACCACGCCCGGCGGGCCGAGGCGAACTGTCGCACGGGGGAAACCGCCCAGGTCGAGTCTGTCGTCGGGCTAGCCACAGTATTCGTCTTCCAGCCGATCGAGTCGTTCCTGGACCCAGGTGGACTGTTGCACTGGCGTCAATTCGCGGAACGCCGTCGAGGCCGAGGTCCACGCAAGCCGCATCTCCTGCGACACCTCACTCGTCCGGTATTCCGGGGTGCTTCCGTTGGCCAGGTGCAACTCCACCCACCTGCGCAGGGCTTCGGCGGTGAAGTCGCGAGCGGCCTCGATCGCGCGCCAGTCGCAGGAATCGAGCGTCTCGCGCACGATCGCCTCCGACACGCCCAGGGCGAGGCTCCACCGGTTCCCCTCGGAGATTTGGAAGTCGCCTTCGGATTGGGGCAGCGACTTGTCGCCGTAGCCGACGTGCCGTTGCTTCAAGCCGTATTCGTACAAGCGGGCCGGGATGCGCCACTGTTCGCGCAGCACCGCGACCCGCGCGTCGACCGAGCGCACCAAGGGAACGTAGGCGGAGTTCTCCGGCCACAGGCACATCTCGATCTGACCAGCCACGCACAAGGGATCGCGCGGCGGAGGACGGTCGGCTACCCCTGTCGTCGCCACGATTGCCGCGATCGTCAAGGCGAGTCCCGCCGCGGCCTGCGCGAAGGCCTTCCAGGACGTTTGCCGCAGAGCCGGTCCACGCGGTGACCACACGACAGCGGCCACGAACACGCCCAGCACCGCCAGCCTCACCAGCGTGCCGCCGATCGACGGCTCCTTCCACGCCGGTCCGTCCAGCACGCTCATCCCCGCGCTGGTGCCTAAGTACGCCTCGACGAGGAACCAGCTCAGCATCGCGACCAACGCCGCGTAGCCGGAGGGGAAGAATCTCCCCGCGGTCCACCCCCACGCGACCGCGAGCAACACCGTGAAGGCCCCTATGAGGAAGTAGCCGACCCAGAGGTGGAATCCCGCCGGAAACGTCCGCGCGGTGGCCACGAAGGCGACCGCCTGGCCGAGCACATAAGGGACGAACAGCAGGATCGCCGCTGCGCCAAGCCGATGAAGTTCGATCTTGGAGGCCGGTATCGGCGCGGCCGCGGTCTGTTCGAGGAGGCCGTGCCGCGCGGTTGCCCCCGACATCCACGCTGACGCGCCGGCCGCAAGAGCGCTGAGGTAGAAGGCGGGGAACTGCGCGGCCGCCCCGGTCTCCGGCCAGTTGCCCACCCAGTACGAAGGACGCAGCACCAGCAACAGCACGGCCAGCATGGCCAACGGCAACGGTGCCCACCGCATCGGCGAGGTCCGGAGGTGCAACCACAACGCGTTCACAACCGCTGCTCCTCAATGGGCAGCAAGGACATGTAAGCGCGTTCGAGGTCTGTGTCACCGGGCAGGTCACCGCGTCCCAGCGCCGCCAGGTCCGCCGTGGCGCCGAGGAACCTCACCCTGCCGCCGTGGAACACGACGATCCGGTCGCACACGGCTTCGACGTCCTCGACCAGATGAGTGCTCAGCATTACCAGCGAGGCCGGTAAAGCCGACACAGCCTTGCGAAACTGGAGCCGTTGCCGGAGATCGAGGCCCACCGTGGGTTCGTCGAGCAGGATCACCGGAGGTTTGCCGACGATCGCCCACGCAATGCCCACGCGCCTGCGCGTCCCGCCTGACAACCTACCCATCCTGGTGCCTCGATGGTCGACGAGTTCGAGGTGCTCGAGAGCCTCGTCCGCCGCGCGCCCCGTCTCGCGCGAGGGCAGACCCCGCAACCAGGCGGCGTAGCGGACGGAGTCGATCACCTTCATCTTCGGGTCGAAGCCGAAGTCTTGTGGCAGATAACCGACTTTGCGTCGAGCACGTCGTGCGGAGCGTTCGCTGTCGGCGACGTCGCCGCCGATGCTCACCTGCCCCCGCAGTGGCGGCAGGATGGCCGCCATGGTGCGCAGGAGCGTGGTCTTGCCCGCGCCGTTGGGCCCGAGCAACCCCACAACACCTGGACCGAGCTCCAGGTCGAACCGGTCGACCACGAGCTTCGTGCCGTACCCTTGGACGACACCTGACAACTTCAGCACCATGCCTCCCCTCAGCCGGGGGTGGGACGCGATCCTTCGACCGCGTCCCACCGCTGATTGCTATTCGCGATCAGCCCGATCAGCTGAAGCTGGTTCGGACGTTGACGACCTGGAACCGGCAGTCGGGACCGTCGACCGCGCCGCCGGTGCCCTGGTTCCGCCAGCGGGAGACGTTCTTGTCGGCCGACGAGGTGCAGTCACCGGTCGAGTGGTACCAGCCGGTCGCGCCCGCGCCGCCGGACCCGCAGGTCTGGTCCCAGTCGGTGTTCCAGTAGATGCCGTAACAGTTGTGGACCGTGTTGCCGGTCCCCGCCGCGGTGGCGGAGCCGGAGGCGACCACGAGTGCCGCCCCGAAACCGAGCACCGCGATGGCGCCCGTCTTGGCCGCCGCGACCATCGCCTTGCGTGTACTGACCATGATCAGTGCCTTCCGTGAGCTTCTGGATTCCGCAGCGAGTTCCTGAAGCCGTGATGGCAACCTTGACTGCGCTGCGGTCGTCAGCCTGGGTCGCGCGGTTCTGACGAACACACCATGAACTCCGAATGGGCTGTTCAGGCGAGCACAACGCAACTTGGGCACTGCATTGGCCGGGCCTCAACGGCCGCGTCAGCAATCATGAGAACCAGCTCGCGCGCGAAGCTACGTTCGGCAAGCTCTAGTGACCACCGTGAGGTGGTGCCGATGGAGACTTCGAGTCGTTCGCCTCGACCATGGATGCGGACGCCGGAAAGGGCCACTCACAGCTGGTATCACGGGAGCGAGATCCCCTTCGACGCCTCGACGTTCCCAATAGCCGCGACGAGCGCCGTCCGCGCATGCCCTGAGGAGTTCCGCGGAACGTTTGCATGACGGATTCGCACCACTCGACTCCCCCCAGGGCGTGGCGTCGGTTTTACCCGAATCAGCGATCTCGCAACAAGGCGGGTCTCGCCATACTGAACCGCGCCCCGATCCCCTGTCAGATCGCGTCGCGCACCTTCTCGGGAGATGACGTGCGGACATTGACCGGCGGAGCCGGACACTGCCCAGATCGCCCCCATCGATCCGGATATGGAGGATTCCGGACTCGTCGAAGTCAGGCGGGGTTGAGGCATCCGCGTCCTCGTCGGGTGGTGGCGCTGCGGGTGCGTAGTCGTTGGGAGTTGCGGAAGCCGTGCTTATTCCATGCAGCGGATACCGCCCAACTCCATCGTGGCACGGCTGACATGCCAGGCCCATCCCAAACGCGGAACGAATGCCGAGTTCAGCGGGGGTGGAACATCCCAATCACGATCCCGGACTACCGACCCCTTGCTGCCGCACGGAAGGCCGGGCAGTCTGTCGGTTGTCGAGGCCGGCACGGCTCACGGCTTGCCACCGGTATCGGCTTAATGAGAGGGGTAAGCTTTGCGTTCTTCAGCTCTGTCACGAATCGTTGCCAGCGTCGTTGTGGCCGCCGGATTTATGGTGGTGGATACCAGCTCAGCCTCCGCCACAATCGCGTCCGGCTGCAAAGCCCCGCCATGCGGCGCGCTCAACAACAAGACGGATCACCGAATTGGCGTGCGATGGACGGACAACAATGGCGCTTGGGTATACGGTATTGCCGAGCCGCACACCACGAAGGGTGGTTACTGGAACGACGGTATCGACGTCGACTTCTGGTTCATTCCGAGCGGATGTGGCGACCACAGGAACAATCCTTACGGGCACTGGATCGGTCCCCAGTGGGCAAAAATCTCGTCGACCCAGACGATTGTCATCGATGTTAGACAATGCGACCTGTAGTAATTGAGATGTTACTAGTGTCGCGTGATCCTGTTGTTTTTGCTTCGCGTTGTTGTCGACCAGCTTCTTGGCGCTGGCCTGCCACGACGCGAACCTTGGCCAGGATCTCGTCGGCGGTGACGGTCCAGGTGAAGGGTTGGCGTTGGGGTTCCAGCAGGGCGAGATCAAGATCACTTGAAGTAGCCGAGCTTCGCGCCCCGTGACAACCGGCAGGGTTCCAGGGGCCGCCAGTTGGGGATGACCTTCCGTTTGGGAATATGGAAATTGCGACATAACCAGTTCCCGAGCAGAAGGTCATCCGGTGTCGGTGTTTGTGTGCGTTGCCGGATCGCGTGTCGATCCTGGTG
>JASLAV010000093.1 GCA_030146905.1 Lentzea sp.
GCGGTCGGCGACCAGCGAGCCGTTGTGGCGGGTGCGGATCTCGCCGGCCCAGGGGCCGTAGCCCTCGGCGACGGCGTTCGCGATGCCGGTGCCGCGGGTCTCGGTGAGGAACTCCGTGCGGAAGCCGATGAGGCCGCGCGAGGGGACCACGTAGTCGAGCTTGATGCGGCCGGTGCCGTGGCCCGACATGTTCTCCATGCGGCCCTTGCGGTTGGCCAGCAGCTGCGTGACGGCGCCGAGGTGCTCCTCGGGGCAGTCGACGGACAGGCGCTCGAACGGCTCGTGGATCTTGCCGTCGACCGTCTGCGTGACGACCTGGGGCTTGCCCACGGTCAGCTCGAAGCCCTCGCGGCGCATCTGCTCGACCAGGATGGCCAGCGCCAGCTCACCGCGGCCCTGCACCTCCCAGGTGTCCGGGCGCTCGGTCGGGAGCACGCGCACGGAGACGTTGCCGACGAGCTCGGCGTCGAGGCGGGCCTTGAGCACGCGGGCGGTGAGCTTGGTGCCACCGTTGCGGCCGGCCAGCGGCGAGGTGTTGACACCGACGGTCATCGAGATCGCGGGCTGGTCGACCGTGATCCGGGGCAGCGCCACCGGGTTCTCGGCGTCGGCCAGCGTGTCACCGATGGTGATCTCCGGAATACCGGCGATGGCGACCAGGTCGCCCGCCCTGGCGGACTCGGCGGGGACGCGGTCCAGCGCCTCGGCGATGAGGAGCTCGGTGATGCGGACCTTGACGGGCTCGCCGTCCTCACGGCACCACGCCACGGTCTCGCCCTTGCGCATCGTGCCCTGGTGGATGCGGCACAGCGCGATGCGGCCGAGGAACGTCGAGGCGTCGAGGTTCGTGACGAGCGCCTGGAGCGGGCCGTTGACGTCGACGTGAGGTGCGGGGATGTGGTCGAGCAGCACCTGGAACAGCGTGTCCAGGTTCTCCTCGTCCGGCATGCCGCCGTCCTCGGGCTGGGTCAGCGACGCACGACCGGCGCGCGCGGAGGCGTAGACGACCGGCAGGTCCAGCACGGACTCGTCGGCGCCCACCTCGGTCGCGAGGTCGAGCAGCAGGTCGTGGGCCTCTTCGACGACCTCGGAGATCCGGGCGTCGGGGCGGTCGACCTTGTTGACCAGCAGGATCACCGGCAGACCGGCGGACAGGGTCTTGCGCAGGACGAACCGCGTCTGGGGCAGCGGCCCCTCGGACGCGTCGACCAGCAGGACGACACCGTCGACCATCGACAGGGCACGCTCGACCTCACCACCGAAGTCGGCGTGGCCAGGGGTGTCGACGACGTTGATGATCACGTCACCATCCGGCGTGTGACGACGCACAGCCGTGTTCTTGGCGAGGATGGTGATGCCCTTCTCACGCTCGAGCTCGCCGGAGTCCATGACCCGGTCGACGAGCTCGGCACGCGCGGAGAAGGCGCCGGACTGGCGCAGCATCGCGTCGACCAGGGTGGTCTTGCCGTGGTCGACGTGCGCGACGATCGCGACATTTCGCAGGTCAGTTCGCGTCTGAAGGGCAGACGCGGTGGCCGTGGGCACGCAGAACTCCTAGAGCTTCGAAGGCGTTGGAGGGGCTCGCGCCGGACACTTCGATGCGCACAGCCGTTTCGAATACTACCGGCCGCCACGGCATTACCACACAAGGCCGTCTAGTGAAGTGAGCCTCACCTACTCTAGCGAGACGTGTCGGAGTGGAGAGCAACCAGTGGGTAAAAAGCTCAAGAAGAAGTGCTGCCGTTCGAAGCCCCAGTGCAAGCGCTGTCCGGTTCCGTACCTGCTCAAGGAGCGTGACAAGGCCCGCAAGAAGGCGGCGAAGAAGGCTGCCAAGGAGGCCAGGAAGGCCGCGAAGGCGGCTTGACCGGCGGGGTCCGCACGCACTGCGGGGCGACGTTCGGACCGCTTGAGCATCACTCGATGGAGAACTTCGGCGTCTTTTGGGCCGCTCTTCGTGCTGAAGCTCACTCCCGCGACTGCTCGATCGCAACCAAACGGTTGGTCGAAGCGACTGACCAGTTGGTTGTTCGTACCGACAGACCGGTTGGTCAGGCGACTGTCAACCGGCTGGACGTACGGCAACGTCTCGGTCGTCCCGGACGCGTCGTCGGCAGCGGCAACGCGCTCCACGCGGCGATCGAGTGGCTCGCACCGAGGCTCTAGCCCTGGAGCACGGCCTCGTTCAGCTTCAGGAGCTCGGGCGCGGTCCGAGTCGCCTCGAACTCGCAGATCTCGTACTTCACCAGTTTCTGCTCCGCCCACGGGTCCGTGGCGAGCAGCGCCTCGAGCTTGCCGCGGGGCATGGGCCGCGTGATGATCACGCCGCCCGTCCTCGGCACCTGACGCCCTGACGCGAGGAACAGTCCTCGCTCGTATTGCTTCTCGACCCACGCGCGGTGGTCGGGGAGGGCGTAGTCGATCTGTTCCAGCGGCGCGTCGTACTTCAGCAGCACGATGAACATGCGTTGACGGTAGCCCTACAATGGTCGTCGTGCGCACGATGAACTCCTTCTGGCGGGCCGCTTTACAGGCGGCCGGAGCAACTGCGCGCAGAGATCACCACTGACGCGAACACGGGCCGCCCGCGACGGGCGGCCTTTTTCGTGCGTTCCGTCAGGGCGGTTCCTCACGAAGGGACCGACATCATGATCAGGCTCTCGGCCATCACCCCCTCCGGCCAGGTCCACCTGGGCAACTACCTCGGCGCGCTGCGGACGTGGGCTCGTGAGGGCACCGAGAACGACGTGTACTTCATCAGCGACCTGCACGCGATGACGTCCTCGCACAACCCGCAACGCCTGCGATCCATGACGCGCGAGCAGCTCGCGGTGCTCATCGCGGCCGGCATCGACCCGGCGAGCGTGTGCGTGCAGAGCGACCTGATCCGCGAGCTGGGGGCTCTCAACTGGGTGCTGGAGTGCACCTGCACGTACGGCGAGGCCGCGCGCATGATCCAGTTCAAGGAGAAGTCGCTCGGACGCGACTCCGTGCGGCTCAGCCTGCTCACCTACCCGGTGCTGATGGCGGCGGACATCCTGTTGCAGGGCACCTCGGAGGTTCCCGTCGGCGAGGACCAGCTCCAGCACGTCGAGCTGGCCCGCGCGCTCGCCCGCCGTTTCAACCACGCGTACGGCGAGGCGTTCATCGTGCCGACCGCGGTGGTGCCGAAGGTGGGTGCGCGCATCAAGGACCTCTCCGACCCTTCGCGCAAGATGGACAAGTCCGCGCAGAACTCCGTGGGCGTCGTGTTCGTGCTCGACGACCCGGACCTGGTGCGGCGCAAGGTCCGTCGCGCCGTCTCGTCGGCCGAGGGCATCGCGAACCTGACGGAGATCCTCGCCTCCTGCACCGGCAAGGAGCCGGAGGACTACACGAGCAGGTTCGCCGACCTCAAGAACGTCGTGGCGGAAGCGGTGATCGAGGAGCTCCGTCCCGTGCGCGACCGCACGATGGAGCTCCTCGCCGACCCCGCGGAGCTGGACCGCATCCGCCAGGCGGGTGCGGACAGGTCTCGCGACCGCGCCCAGCACCGGCTGAACGCGGCGCTGCGCCTGTCCGGGCTCAGTTGAGGAGCGCCTGAAGGGCCGGCACCAGCACCCGGTCGGCCGGCAGCCAGTCCACACCCGGCAGCTCGGCGGCGGTGAGCCACCGGACGGCGTTGTGCTCCAACGCTTCCGGCTCACCGCCGTCGAGCCCTGCCGCGAAGATCCTGAGCACCAGGTCCTTCTTCAACGGCACGTCCGGACCGACCTGCTCAGCGACGGCCACGGTCACCCCGAGCTCCTCGACGCACTCGCGGGCCAGCGCCTCCTCGGGCTTCTCGCCGTCCTCGACCCGTCCGCCCGGCAGTTCCCACTTCCCCGCCTGGCTCTCCGGGTAGGACCGCTGCTGCGCCAGCAACCGTCCATCCCGGACGATCGCCGCCCCGACCACGACGCGGGCCTCCCGCAGTTCCAGCGACCGCTCCGCCAGCCACGCGGAGCGCTTCTGCAGCACCCGCAACGCGATCCCCCGTCCGACGGTGACGTCCGCGAACCGCCCGACCACGCCACCGACCGTCGTCCACGAGACCCGGTCGACCACCATCGTCCCGGCGCCGGTGACCACGAGGTCCGTGTGCAGCTCCAGGAAGTCGCCGGCCGCCGACACACCGGACAGGCCGGCCCGCGTCACCGTCAGCCGGACCCCGAACGGCCCGGTGAGCACGTCTTCCACGCGCAGCAGCGGACCCGGGACCCCCACACCGAACGCGCTGATCGACGCGGTGTCCAGCAGGGCACCGGCAACAGTGGCAACAGGCGCGTCGACCAGCGCCGACGCTCGCAACTCTGGCACCAGCGTTGACTACCAGGACGGCCAGCGGATCTCCAAACGCGCACCCCCGGCGGGCGACTCCGCGGCCACCACCGAACCCCCTCGCCGTCGCACGAGGTGCGCCACCAGCGCCAGCCCCAGGCCGAACCCGCCGGACCGGCGCCCGCGGTCCTCGTCCACCCGGTAGAACCGGTCGAACACCTTCGCGCGGTGCTCGACGGGAATGCCGTGCCCGTCGTCGTCCACGAGCAGCCGCACGTTCCGCCCGACCGGCACCAGCGTCAGGGTGATCGTCGAGAACGCGTAGCGGGCCGCGTTGCGCAGCAGGTTGTCCAGCACCAGCTCGACCTCGGACCGGGTGGCCGACACCAGGCACGCCGACGGCGGGGCGTTCAGCCGCACGAGCAACTCGGTGTCCAGCCGAGAGATCGCGGACTCGGCCTCCAGCACGAGGTCGACGGCCTCCGCCCTGGGCGGCGCCCCCGTGTCGGCCCTGGCGAGGATGAGCAGCGAGTCCACCAGCGCGCTGAGCCTGATCGACTCCTCGACCACGGACTCCAGCACCTCGATCGAGAAGTCGGGATCCGGGTGCGCCACCGCGACCTCGGCCTGGGCCCGCACGGACGCGACAGGCGAACGGAGCTCGTGCGCAGCGTCCCCGGTGAACCGCCGCAACCGGTCGGTCGCCTCGTCCCGCCTGGCCAGCAACGCGTTCAACGCCTCCGCCAACGCCTGCAACTCGTCCCGCGACAGCGGCACGGGCAACCGTTCCCCGTGCGGCAACTCCCCCGCGGCGACCCTCATCCGCTCGACCGGCCGCAACGACGACCGAACGGCCAGCCAGGTGGCGATCCCCACGAGCCCCGCCACCAGCACAGCCGCGACGGCGAGCCACCGCGTGCCCAGCCGGTTGGCGTTCTCGTAACCGATCAGCGTGCTCCCGTAGACCTCGAGCCGAGGCGACCCGTCCGCCGTGAACACCACCCGCCCGCGAAACCGGTGCGCGGACGCGCCTTCCATGCGCAAGACGGACTCCCCCGACTTCAACGTCCGGATGTCCTGCGCCGACAACGGCAGCGGCGGCAACCCGTCCACGGGCACCCCGGACACGTCCAGCACCCGCGGCGGCGACTTCTCCAGCTCCTGGTCGACGGCCGAGATCTGGATCATCCCGATCAACGCGGGCGCAAACCCGGTGAAGGCCACCAGGCACAACAACGCCATCCCGGTGGCGACCACGGTGATGCGGAACCGCAGCGTCCGCCGCAACCACCAGCGGCGAGGGTTCACCTGTTCCCCAGCGCGCTGTCCAGGTCAGGAGTAGAGGCGATGTACCCGTGCCCCCGGATGGTCCGCACGACCTCACCGGCACCCACAGCGTCAAGCTTGCGCCGGAGGTACCCCACGTAAACCTCAACGGCGTTGCGAGTGGCGGCCTGCTCGTCCCCCCAAACAGTCCGCAACAACTCGTCCTTGGTGACAACAGACCCGGCCCGCGAAGCCAGCACGTCGAGCACCGCGTACTCACGCGGCGACAGCGACACGTCCTGCCCACCCCAACTGACCTCGCGCAACCCGCGATCGATGACCAGGTGCCCCAAGGTCAACCGCCGCCGCGCCCCACCCCCGCGCCGCAACAACGCCCGAACCTGCGCCACAAGCACGACAAAGCTGAACGGCTTGACCAGGTACCCGTCAGCCCCGAGATCCAGCCCGTCAGCCTGGTCGACCTCACCGTCCTTGGCCGACACCATCAACACAGGCGTTCGAACCCCGTCGGCCCGCATGCGCTGCAACACCCGGTACCCGGACAGCCCGGGCAACATGATGTCGAGCAAGACGACGTCAAAAGCCCCGGTCAACGCCACCCGAAGCGCGGTGGGCCCGTCAGCGGCGGTGACGACCTCCATACCTTCAGCCGACAGCCCACGCTCCAACGCCCGGCGCACACCGACTTCGTCGTCCACGACCAGCACTCGAGGCTTCACACACACAGCATGCCGCCCACACCTCAAAGCCGCGCGCAAGATCTCAGCCGACTCTCAGCAACACGAAGCCGAAGGCGAGCAGCAGTACGTCTTCCGGAGCGAAGCTCCGCAACGCAACCACCAACTCAACAGGCAGCCGCCCAAACCAACAGGCGTGCCATCAACCCGCCAGCGGCGCGGCCCCCCGATCAGATTGCCGGGGGTCCGGGGGCAGAGCCCCTGGGGAAAGCACTCAACGCAAGCTCGCCGCCCTCAAGGTGACCACCCGCCCGGCCGCGCATCGCACGCCAACCACCCGCCCGGTCGCGCATCGCAAGCCGCCCCCCTCCCGGCAACCACCCGCCCGGCCACGCATCGCACGGTGACCACCCACAAACCAACCACCCGCCCGGTCGCGAATCGCAAGCCAACCGGCCACCCACCCCCTAAGGGTCACCCAGCCTCACCCCAAAAACCACGGAAAACGATCACCCCCAACCCCCAAACCCGCAGCTAGAACAGGTCTCAGCACCATCTCAGCAACCTCCCACCAAGCTGTAACCACAAGCCCTTGGAGGAGGGGACCAAAAGATGAACAAGCGAAAGGTGACCCTGGTCGCGTCAGCGGCCGTCGTGGTCACCGGTGCGGCAGGCCTGGGCCTGCTAGCCATGCCAGCAGGCGCAGGCCAGCCACCATCACTGCCGGGCGTCTCAGCGGAGGCGCTCGTCGAACAGGTCCTGACGAGCAAGCCGGGCGCGTTCGGCGGCACCGTGGAG
>JASLAV010000103.1 GCA_030146905.1 Lentzea sp.
CTGGACCTGGTCCGCGACCTCTTCCTGCCGGCGGACCCGCAGGGCCCGTTCGCGTTCTGGTACTCGCTGATCATCGGCCCCGACGGTGCTCCCGCGATCAAGGTCTACCTCAACCCCGACGTGCGCGGCCGTGAGAACGCGACAGCGCTGGTCCACGAGGCGCTGGACCGGCTCGGTCTCAGCGCGGCCTTCCCCGCGGTGGCGGAGCACGGCCTGCGGCGCGAGGGCCTGGACCGGTTCTCCTTCTTCGCACTCGACCTCATGGACGCCGGCAGGGCACGCGTGAAGACCTACGTGTCCCACGACGACGCCGTCGTCACCGACGTCGTACGGGCGGCCTCCGCGGCGCCCGACGTCGACCTGGACCTCCTCGCGGAGGTCGTCGAGCTCGCCTGCGGCGACACGGGACCGTTCAGCCGGCGACCCCTGATGTCCAGCTACACCTTCATGTCCGGCGACGTCGACCGGCCGAGCGGCTACTCGCTCTACATCCCCGTGCGGGACTACGTGCAGGACGACCTGGAGGCGTGCGAACGCGTCCTGGCGGTCATGGCCCGGTGCGGGCTCGACACGACGCCGTTCGTGATGGCGCTGGCGAGCATCGTCCGGCGGCCGCTGAGCGAGGGCGTCGGACTGATCGCCCACGTCTCGCTGCGGCTCGGCAGGCCCCGGCCCGGCGTCACGGTCTACCTGTCCTCGGAGGCGTACGACGTGACACCTCCGCGCACCAAAGCACTGTCGGTTTAGAAGGGCAACGTTGTCGTGGAGCCGTACCGCATCAAGGTCGTCGAGCCCATTCCCATCACCACCCGCGAGTACCGGGAACGCGTGTACGCCGCCGGTGGCTACAACCAGTTCAACCTCACCTCGGACGACGTGACGATCGACCTGCTGAGCGACTCCGGTACCGGCGCGCTGTCCGCGGAGCAGCAGGCCGCCGGCATGCGCGGCGACGAGACGTACGCGGGTTCCCGGTCCTGGTACCGCTTCCGCGACGTGGCGGAGGAGCTGACCGGCTACCGGCACATCTTCCCGGTGCACCAGGGCCGTGCCGCGGAGCGCATCCTGTTCAGCGCCGTGCTCAAACCCGGGCAGATCTCGGTCAGCAACACCCACTTCGACACCACGCGCGCGAACGTGGAGATCGTCGGCGGCGTCGTGCGGGACCTCCCGTGCCCCGCAGCCAAGGACCTCGACAGCGACGCGCCGTTCAAGGGCGACATCGACGTCGTCGCCCTGGAGGAGCTGCTGGCGGGGCCGGAGGACGTCGGCCAGGTGCTCATGACGATCACCAACAACGGCGGCGGCGGGCAGCCGGTGTCGATGGCGAACCTCGAAGCGGTGAGTGCGTTGTGCCGCAAGCACGGCGTGCCGTTCTTCCTCGACGCGGCCCGGTTCGCGGAGAACGCCTGGCTCGTGACCCAGCGCGAGGAGGGGTACCGCAACCACAGCCCGCGTGACGTCGCGAAGCTGGCGTTCCGGCTGGCGGACGGGTGCGTGCTCAGCCTGAAGAAGGACGGCATCGTCCACATCGGAGGGATGCTCGCCCTCAACGACACGGGCCTGGCCAAGCAGTGCGAGCTCCTGCTGATCGCCACCGAGGGGTTCAGCACGTACGGCGGGCTTTCCGGCCGCGACCTCGACATGTGCGCCCAGGGCCTGGTCGAGGTGACCGACCCGATGTACCTGCGGGAGCGGGCCGAGTCCACCGCCTACCTCGCCGAGTGCGCGCGTCAGGCCGGAGTGGACAGTGTGCGGCCGGCGGGCATCCACGCCGTGTACCTCAACGCCGCCAGGCTGTTGCCGCACGTTCCATCGCACCGGTTCACCGGCCACGCGCTCGCGTCGGAGCTGTACCTGGCGGGCGGGATCCGTTGTGCCGAGGTGGGTTCGCTCTACCTCGGGGAGATCGACGCCTCCGGCGACCTGATCACGCCGGCGCCGTTCGAGCTGGTGCGCCTGGCGATCCCGCGGCGGGTCTACACCCGCAGCCACCTGGAGTACGTGGCGGAGACGCTCGCGGGAATCGCGAAGGACCCCGGCCAGGTTCCCGGTTACCGGCTGGTCGAGGCGCCGGCGATGCTGCGGCCGTTCCGGTGCAGGCTGGAGCAGGTGCGCGAGGCCTGAACCGCCGCGAGGCCGCGGCTGCCCGGTGACGGGTGGCCCGGCCTCGCCGGTAAGAACGTCGCGCGGCAGCCGCTGCCTCGGAGGTCGGCCACCTTCACCGGGCCGGCCGACCCCGAGGAACGACCTAGCCGGCCATCGCGTCGAGCCGGTTCATCGCGTGCTCGATCACGCGGGCCAGCACCGCCTTGCACGACTCGCGGTCGCGGGCGTCGCAGAGCACCAGCGGCACGTTCTCCGAGACGTCGAGCGCCTGGCGCATCTCGTCCGCCGTGTAGGAGTGGCTGCCCTCGAAGCAGTTCACGGCCACCACGAAGGGGATGCCCCTGCGCTCGAAGAAGTCGATGGCGCCGAAGCCGGCGTCGAGCCTGCGGGTGTCGACCAGCACGACGGCGCCGATCGAGCCGACGGACAGCTCGTCCCACATGAACCAGAAGCGGTCCTGGCCCGGCGTGCCGAACAGGTAGAGCACGAGCTCCGGGTTGATCGTGATGCGCCCGAAGTCCAGTGCGACCGTCGTCGTGTTCTTGCCCTCGACACCGGCGAGGTCGTCGATCTCCTCGCCGGCCTCGGTGAGCAGCTCCTCGGTCCGCAGCGGGGTGATCTCGCTGACCGCGCCGACCATCGTGGTCTTGCCGACGCCGAACCCACCGGCGACGACGATCTTGACCGACGAGGGGACGAGCAGTTCTTCGCGCCGCCCCTCAGATTGCACGGACACCATCGAGTACCTTCTGGAGTAGGTTGAGGTCCATCGGGACCGCGGTCCGCGACGGGTCGCGCGTGATGACGTCACCGCGCTGGATGAGGTCGCTGAGCAGCACCTTCACGACGACCAGCGGCGCGTTCAGGTAGGCGGCGACCTCCGCGACGGACAGCGGTTTGCGGCACAGCTTGATGATCTCGAGGTGCTCCACGAGCAGCGACCCCTGGTCCGAGGTCGTGCGGAGAGCCCTGACCTGGGTCGTGAGAGTCAGTTCGTCGCCGGCCGGCTTGGGTCTGGTGCGACCGCTCGTCATCGCGTAGGGGCGGACCAGGGGGCCCGCCGCCTCGTCGTACCACCAGTCCGCCGAGTGCTGGCTCATGACAGGCCGAGCGCGTTGGGGAGCCTCGGTGAGGCCATTGTCCTCGGCGCGGAGGACAGGTAGGCGCCCACCCTCTTCACCAGCATGTTCATCTCGTAGGCGATCATGCCCATGTCCGCGTCCTCGTCGCCGACCACTGCGAGGCAGGCGCCCTGCCCCGCCGCGGTGACGAACAGGTGAGCGCGCTCCATCTCCACGATGGTCTGCCTGACCTGTCCGCCCCCGAAGTGCCGTCCGGTCCCCCTGGCGAGGCTCTGGAACGCCGACGCCATCGCCGAGAGGTGGTCGGAGTCGTCCTTCGACAGTTCAGGAGATCGGGCGAGAAGCAGGCCGTCTGCGGAGAGCACCACAGCGTGGCGGGCGCCGATCACTCTGGAGACGAGGTCGTCCAGCAGCCAGTTGAGCTCGGGATGCCCGCCGGTCTTGTCGTCCACTGAAGTAGCCCTTTCGGTGTTCAGTCGTCCCACGTTCACGTTCACGGTTCCACGACGTCGTCCGACTGGCGGGCGTTGCGAGTGCCCCGCTGGAAGGCCGACATGCTGTCGCGAGTTCGTTCTGCCCTGTCCTCGTTGTTCAGGTCCGCGAGGTCGGGCATCGGCCGGAGGTCGTCGTTGGCCAGCTGCGGTACGAGGTGCTGCTGCCGCCTCCGGCGTGGCAGCTCCGGCCTGGTGTCCTGACGCGTCTCAACGCCTTCCGCGCGGTCTTCTGCCGGCCACGTCCCGGCCTGGTGGCCTTCGTCTTGCGGCAGCTCGAGACGACCACTGATCTCCGGTTCCCGCGGCTCGACGGGACCGTGGCCTTTTCCCACACCCGCGCCTGCCCAGAACTCGTCCAGCTGGAACGTCTCGGTGGGCCTGGAGGAGTCCTCCTGCGCCAGGTCTCCCTGCAGCGGCGGGTGGGAGGCCTGCTGCAGCGTCTGCTGCCGGAAGGTCGGCTTCGGCATCTGCGTCGCCTCGACGGGGTCCGCGGCACCGGCCTCGCCGACGATCAGGTCGGACGGGATGAGCACCAGTGCGATCGTTCCGCCGGACGGGCAGTCGCGCAGCTCGACGTGGACGCCGCGGCGGGCGGCCAGCCGTGCGACGACGAACAGGCCGAGGCGGGACTCGCCGCGCAGCCTCATCGCCTCGAAGTCGGGCGGTGCGGCCAGCATCTCGTTGTGCTGCTCGCGGTCCTCCGCCTTGATGCCGAGACCGTGGTCCTCGATCTCGATGACGAGACCCTGCGGCACCTCGCTGCTGTGCACCTCGACCTGCGACCGCGGCGAGGAGAACGAGGTCGCGTTGTCGACGAGCTCCGCGATCAGGTGGATCGTGTCCGCGACGGCGGCACCGACCAGCGCCACCTCCGGCACCGGGTTCACCTTCACGCGGGCGTACTGCTCGGTCTCCGCGACGGCAGCGCGGACGACGTCGAGCATGCGGACGGGCTTGCGCCACTGCCGTCCCGGCTGCTCACCGGTGAGGATGATCAGGTTCTCGGCGTTGCGGCGCGCGCGGGTCGCGAGGTGGTCGAGCTGGAAGAACGCGTCGAGGTGGTCGGGGTTCTCCTCCTCGCGCTCCAGCTTGTCGAGGATCTTGAGCTGGCGGTGCACGAGACCCTGGTTGCGGCGGGCGATGTCGAGGAAGACCCGGTTCACGCCTTCACGGGTCTGGCTCTCCTTCACCGCCGCGGCGACGGCGGTGAACTGCGCGGCGTTGAACGCGTCGGCCACCTGCCCGATCTCGTCGTTGCCGTAGTCGAGCGCGGGGACCTCCGCCGCCACGTCGACGTGCTTGCCGTCGCGCAGCCGCTCGACGATGTTCGGCAGCCGCTCGTGCGCGAGCTTGAGCGAGTCGCTCTTCAGGTTGGTGAGGCGGACGATCAACGCCTTGTTGACCAGGCGGCTGGAGATGCGCACGGCCAGGAAGATTCCGATGATCACCGCGACGAGTGCGATCAGACTGCCGATCAGCACCTGGGTGAACTTGCTCTCGCCGTTGGCCATGGCGATGTTGACGGCGCCGGTCGTCTGCTCCTGCACCAGCGTGGTCAGCTCGGTGGACACCGCACGGCTGGCCGACTCCCAGTCGGCGAGGGTGACGGAGTTGCCGATGGGCCGTTCCGCGTTCTGCAGCAGGCGGTTCTCGAGGTTCACCAGCTGCTGCCACTGCGCGCTGCTGACGAGCCTCTTGTAGTGCTCGCGCACGTCCGGCAGGGAGTACGGCTCGCTCGAGGACAGGTACGACCGGTAGCCGCCGACGAGGGTGACGAACTCGCGGTGCTCCTCCGGCGTGAACCTGCCGGCAGCCACCGCGGCGGCGGCGATGGAGCTGGACCTCGACATCGAGTCGTTGGCCAGGAAGTACTGGAAGCCGGTGAGGGCGCCCTGCACCGTCTCGGCGTCCGGCACGATGCGGGCCTGGGTGCTGAACAGCGCGGCACCGGCGTCGATCACGCTGTTGTAGTAGCGGTAGACCTCCGGCTTCAGCGCTGTGCCCGACTCGAGCCGCTCGCGCTGCTCAGGCAGCTGGTCGAGCACCGCGTTGAGCTTGTTGATCCCGTCGACGACCTCCTGCGGCGCGGCGGAGGCGAGCTCGGCGAACGCCGTCTTCATCCTCGCGACGTCCGCGTCGGTCTCCTGCTGCTGCTTCACCAGCGCGGTGGTCCCGGAGCCCGGCTTGGCCAGGCTCGTCATGCTCAGCTCGCGTTCCTTCTGCAAGGACGCGAGCGACTGAACAGCCGGAATGGAGGCGTCCCGCGCGCCGGCGGCGACCAGCTGGAGGTACAGCCCCTCGAACACCGTGTACGACGAGAACAGCGCCCACATCACCAAGAGGACGATGCTGGGAACCACCACGACACCAGTGAGCCGAGAACGAATTGTCTTGTAATTCGTGTCCGGCACGTTCTTCAGCTTCACAACGCTCCACGACCACCCGAATTGGCGACGGAAAGATAGCACCGCTTGATGAGCATGATCAACAGCGATGATCTTGAGGGGGTGTGTGCAGAGTACTCAGTCAGATGCTCTGTGCAACACCCCTGTTCCCCACTTGGGTCCCGGCGACCTGAGACGGGAAGACGCTTTCCCAGCTAGAGGCGCGTGACGGGTGTTTATCGAGGGGAACAACGTAAACGTAGCAACTATTGCATCAGGCCCCTGACGCGGACGTGGGAGGGCGCCCGAGCAGGACGGACTGCGACCGACGGGTTGCTTTCCGTCACCGGCGGCTTTCGATTAGACGCCGAAGTCTCGACTGCTCAGAGCAAATGTGATAAAGCAGCCATTCCTCGATCATGAACATCGGCGGCTGCTGGATCGTCGCGATCGTCACAGCGCTCGCGCTGGTCATCGCCACGATCGCGACCTGACCGGTGACAACGATCATGAGGAGTGTCTGCCGTGTGCGATGAATGTCTATCACGGCCACTCGGACGGCCTTGCGGACGGTTCCCCGAACCGCCCGCAAGGCTCGTGAGGACGTTCGTCAGGGCGTGAGGATCGCGCGCCCCCGCACCCGCCCGCCGCAACACGGCCACACCGCCGCGAGTGGCCCGCCCTCGCCCACGAAATCAATCACCGGTCTCCGCACCGCGGCCACCGGTCGGAATCGACGCGGCGCGCGAACCGTCCGCGACGATCCGTGGTCGGCACCGACCGCACGGGCGAGCTTCACCGCATCGGGGTCGCGGTCCACGACGACCACCTCCGCCACCACCCTGAGCACCTGCACGCCGATGCGCCCGAGGCCGCCGATCACCACGCACCGGTCCCCCGGCCTCAACCGCCGCGCCGCCTCGGCGGCCGCGTGCCCGGCGTCGGCCAGGACCGCGTGGTCGCGGTCGTGGGCGAGCCGGAAGCGGGCAAGACGGCGCCGGCCACCCTCGCCCGCCGCGCGGTCCACCCCCGCGAACGCCTGCGGTCAGCTCGTGGCGGCGTTGGCGATCCGCAACGTCATCTGCTGCTGCGCGGCGTCGCGCGCCGTCGGCGTGAACGAGTAGGCGATGCGCCGCTGCTGGTCGCGCGTGGAGAACAGGCCGGCGTTGTAGCCGTACTGCTCACCGGTCTTGCCCCACACCGTGACACCGTTGATCGTGAACGTCTGCAGGCCGGTGCCGTACGCGGCGGGCCGACCGTCCACCATGGACACGTCCGGCACGGTGAACATCTTCTCCAGCAACGCCGGCGGCAGCAGCTCGCCGCCGAACAGCGCCTCGGCGAACCTGGTGAGGTCACCGGTCGTGGACACCATGTCGCCCTCGCCGTAGGACCTCGACGTGTTGAAGTCGCTGACGTCGACCAGCCCCTGCCCCGGCACGTCCAGGTACCCGTGCACGTGCGCCCCGCGGATCGCGGTCTCGTTCCGGCCGGGCACGTAGGTCCGGTCGAGGCCGAGCGGGCACAGGATCCGCTTCTCGACCTCCTGGCCGTAGTCGTGGCCGGTGACCTCCTCGATCAGCATCGCGGCGAGCACGTAGTTGATCCCGCGGTACTCCTGCCGAGTGCCGGGCGTGAACTTGGCCTTGGTGTCGGGGATGTGCTCCGCGCGCTGTCCCGGCGCCCACCGGTCGTACCGGTGGGCGAGGACCTTTGCCGGCGTGCTGAGGTCCGGCATGCCGACCTCGAACGGAATCCCGCTGGTGTGGTTGAGCAACTGCGCCGTGGTCACCGGCTCCAGGTTGGGCGGCAGCACGCCGGGCAGGTAGTGCCGGACCGGCTTGTCGAGGTCGATCCTGCGTTCCGCCGCGAGCTGCAGCACCACCGTCGCCACGAACACCTTGGTGACGCTGCCGATCCGGAACCTGTCGTCCGGGCGGATCTTCCGCTGCGACTGGTCCGCGGCACCTGCCGTGCCGTACCAGCGGCCCGCTGTCCCCGACACCCGCAGCTGCGCCGACGTGGCCGCCGGGTGGTCCAGGTCGGAGATGGCCGCCTGCAGGGCTTGGGGGTTCAGCGGGGGTAAGGGGGTGACGGCGACCAGCGCCGCGATCAGGAGGGATTTCATGATCGCCACGCTGCCGTGGCCTTGAGGGCGTGGCCATGAGGTCAGCCCCCGCTCGCGGGGTGGGGCCAGCCCCAGGCCTCATCCCGCACGGATTCGATCAATTGCCGCGTCTCGTCGAGGTTGAGGGAACTCCGCACCAGCTCGTCGTGGTGTGCGCGGTAGCTGGCAACCTGGTTGGCCGTCTCGATCGAACCGCAACCGGCGTGAGTCTCCACGTGGACCAAGTCACCTTCAGCGTCGTCGAACTCGAACTACGCCCACATGCACGTGCAGGTGAACGGTGGAGTGCTCGCGAAAGGCAATGTCCTGAGTTCTACGTCAGGCGAATTTGACCGCTCGATCAGGTTATCGAGCTGCGCGCGCACGATTGCCGCACTGCCCATCGTCTGCCGAATGCTCGACTCATGGGTCACTGCCACGAGTTTCAGCTGGAACATGCCATCGCGGTAGTCCAACGCGAGACGCCGCTTGTTCCGCACCTCAAGAAGCTTCTCGAGTTCCTCGGCGGTGTGCCACGGCTCCATCCGCTCGTACAAGGCTCGTGTGTACGCCGGTATCTGCGGCAGGAACGGAAGCACGGGAATCGTGCACAACCGGATCACAGCCGCTTCGGCCTCCATCGCGACGTAGAGGTCGAGACCACCCCTGATCGCGGGCAGGCAGCTGTGCCACCACTCTTCTTGTCGGCAGCACGCGTCCAGCGCATGAACTACTCGGCTTCCTCCCGCAGCCCGCGGAGTTCGGCCCGAGCAGCTTGCGCGGTCTGACCGGCCCTTGAACCGACGTCATGATCTCGCCTTCGCAATGGCGTCCGGGTCCCCCGAAGCCGGGTCCTCTTCGCGATCGAAGCCGAGGATTCCACCGCTAGGACCAACGCCGCCAAGGGCACCCTCCGGCACGCGTTGTACGAGCTGTTCGACCAGTGCATGCAGATCAGCGGCGTGCGCGAGACGCACAGAGACCCCCTGGCGGACAGGGGCGACGGCATCCTCGTGCTCGTCCACGCGGTCGACGAGGTGCCGAAGACGTTGCTGCTCGACGCGCCGGAGCTCAAGCAGAGGTTCCGCGACATCGCCGGACCGCTGATCCTGATCGTGTCGGACCACATCCACGCGGCTGTGGTCCGACACGGCTATCCAGGCATCGACCCCGACTCCCACCCACCCGGTCCGGTGGTGCGCGTGGGTGCGCACCGTTGCCGCGGCTGGATCCACATCCCCGCCGGTGACGACGAGCCGCGCCGCAACGCCTGGCCGGTGGTCCGGGTGCACAGCCAGGCGACCTTCACCCAGTCAGAGGAGCCGGGCCCCTTCCAGCTGCGACCACCGGTGCTGACGGAGGAGCGGTCGGCCTAGCACTTCACCCAGTAGCCGGGTGAGGTCTGCCGGATGCTGCTCGTCGTGAACGTGTTCCACAGCCCGAGCGCCTGGTTGGACCCCAGCGCGTAGGTCTGACCGAGGTTCGCGTAGGCACGCCCGGCGACGGTGTGCGCGTAGTTCGAAGCGCTGACGCACTCCGGCACCGGAGTAGAAGTGGTGGTGGTCGGCCCTCCCCCACCGCTCAAAGCCCGCACCATGTTCACCACGGCGGTCATCTGCGGGCCGCTCTTCACCGCGTACT
>JASLAV010000115.1 GCA_030146905.1 Lentzea sp.
CCGGTCGGCGAACGGACCGGCATGATCGTGGAAAAGGTCGGTCCCGGTCTCAGCAGGGTCACCAACCCGAAGACCGGAGAGGTCAGCCTCAACAACTTCCGCCTGGGCAAGGACGCTCCGCCTGCGGAGCAGCTGATCCCGTTGCTGAGCAAGAAGACCGAGCGGGACCTGAACTCCTGCCCGCCGGACCTGTGCCAGCCCGGTCCGCCCAGCTACCTGGCCTGGAAGACGGCGAACCATCTCGGTGACCTGTGCGTCGAATCCGACATCGACTGCGGCCTGGAGTTCGACCGGGAAGTGGCCGCCACCATCGCCGGCCTCGGCGTGCAGCCGCAGAGCCCGGAGCACGCCCGCGACCAGCTCTACGGACATGCCCTGGCGGGGTCGGTCGGCGCTGTCTCCCGAGTCCGCGGCCCGGCCACAGCTCCTCTGCCCCGGGGCAACCCTCCTCCTCCACCGGTGGCGGAACCACGAGCCCCGCACCAGGGACCGCGCACGGGAACTGGCGGGCCGTCGAACGCACCTACGGCCCAGAGAGGCTCCCCGCCCCCGCCGCCGCAGGGACCGCCGCCGGGGTCCGGGTCCAACCAGGGCGGGCAACAGCCCGGACGGCCGGCCAACGCCAATGCCGCGGACGGGCCGCGGCTCCGAGCGCAACTGGCGGGCCAGGAGATCGCCGGAGGCCACGCCTACACCAAGCACGTGGTCGAACGGGGCGAGTTCCGCGGTGTCCACACGCGGGAGCAGTTCGCCGAGGTCATCGAGAAGACGATCGTCAAGGGCGAGTCACGTCCGCTGGCGAACGGGAGGACGGCATACTGGCACGAAGGTGTGGTGGTGATCAGAAATCCCCGGGCCCCCGACGGTGGCACGGCGTTCGCGCCGACGAACGGGCGGCAATACTTCCTGACTGTGCGGTAGGGATGATCAATGGATGTCATCGAGGTGCACGACGACCGGGCCGTTGTCTCGCTCGGAGCGAATGAAATACGATCGATCATGAACTCCATCAACGAGGCCCTCGAAGCTGTCGAGGACTGGGAGTTCTCCACCCGCCTCGGTGTGGAGAAGGATTTCGTCAGGGCCTTGTGGACACGGCTCGACGAGGTGTGCGACCGGCTCGAGGACCAGTGAGGCCTGCTGCTCGGCGGCCCCGCCCGATGTTCGTTCGGGCGGGGCCGCCGCAGTCGGTGCGGGAAGCGCCAGGATGAGCGCTGCGATGTTCACTCCGGAAGATGTTCACGACCCGTCGCTCAGGTGCGACCTGCTGGCGATGTGACCGAGTGGCACGAGTCTGGCGTCTGGCAGCAGCTGCACGAGCGCCTGCTCGCCGAACTGCGCGCCGCCGGCCTGCTGGACCTGTCCGCCGCCCTGGCCGCCTCCACCCACCTGCGCACCCTCAAAGGGGGACCACATGGGAAGCGAGCCCGGTCGACCGCCGCAAGCCGCGGCGGCCGAGGCGGTTCCACGCCGATCGCGGCTATGACCACGACGAGTACCGGCGCCCAGTCCGCGACTGCAAGATCACACCCGTCATCGTCCGTCGCGGTGTCGAACACGGCTCCGGCCTGGGCACAGCCCGATGGCCGGTCGAGCGCACTTTCACCTGGCTCACAAACTTCCGGCGACTCCGCGTCCGCACCGAACGACGAGCCGACGTCCGTCAAGACGCACGTCTCAGCCATCCTCACCAAGCTGGACCTCGACAACCGCGTCCAAATCGCACTGCTAGTCCACGACGCCGACCTCGATCCGCAAGCGTGAGCCGACCCCTCCCAGAACGCGCGCTCTTCAGCGGGGCTGGTCTCCTCCGCTCCTCCAGGTCGACCTCCAACTCGTCCAAGCGGGGAAGCAGACCCAACGATTGGGCACAGGCGGGGACGACGCCGCGATGCTCGACACGAGGTCACCGGAAAGGGCGTTGCGGCGCCCGGGAAGTACCGGCTTGTCGATGTCGCGGTGGTGGACCGCGGCGGTCCACCACCGCGGAGAGTGCGCGCAAGAACAACTGGTCGGAGATCACGGTGCTGCGGCGTCGGCCACCTGTACAACCCACGGCAAGGGCGACGGTGTCGAGGTCGACGAGCGCGGCGATGGCATCGAGGATCCGGTCGATGTAGTCGCCGACGCCCCGTGTGCACGGGACCTTGGGGATCGTGGCCGGTCAGTTTGCGCGTCTGTGAGGAGACGTGTGGGCCGCAGAACCGCTCACTGAGGTCCAAGACGAGGTCGGCGGCCGGAGCGGGACCATGCCGAATCCGAATGAGACGATTCGCAACTGAACGCCGTCAACGTGGTCGAGAGTGCTGATGGAGCCGGTTTCCATGACTTGACGATCGGGTCGGAAAGCGTTGCGGGACAAGCGTTTCCCGTGTCCTGCTGCGACGGTCATCCGTCCAGATTTCTCGACCTTCCCCCACGCGGCTTCCAGCCGCCTATGCCATTGCGACTGTCGGAACAGCATCGATGCGCTTACCGGTCTTGCCACGTTCGGGCTTGTCAGCCGGATAAGGCCGGGGTCACCAAATGCGTGACGGACCTCGGCGGAGTCGAAGCAATACTCGGCGACGGCGTTGTCGTGTGACCTGGTCAGCGCCATGAACTCCATCCGTGCGTCGTGCCCTTTAGGTCTGCGGCACTGGATACATCGGAACGCCGGTGCGCTGTCTTCTAGCTTGTGAACACCATCCACCCCGGCTACTTCGACCACAAGCTCCGCTCGCTCCGGCGCCAATCACAACGCGCCCGCCGATTCATCGCCGAGCTGATCGAGCAGGGCTACGACGTCTCCAAGCTGATTCTCGAACACGCCGCCTGACCACACAGCACCAGAAGTCGAGCTGGTCAATTCAGAGAACAGCGAACAGATCTTCCTGTGAACCTCAGCCTCGAAGGCTTCGGAGGTATTCAGTCGGGGTGTGTCCGTAGCGTTTGCGGAAGACTCGGACGAAGTGGCTGCTGTCGGCGAACTGCCAGCGAGTCGCGACTTGCGTGACGGTGAACCCGGCGGCCAGCTCCCGACGGGCTTCCTCGAGGCGGCGGCGCCGCAGGTAGGCGCCGACCGATTCGGTGGTGGACGCGAACGCGCGGCTCAGCGTGCGCACGGAAACGTTCAGTTCGCGGGCCAGCATCCCAGGTGTCAGTTCCGACTGAGTGAGTCTCTGGTCGGCGAGTTCGCGGGCGGCTAGAACAAGGGCAGGTGCCAGAGCCGGCTCGGCACCATCGACGTAAGAGTGCACGACTCCTCGGGCCAGCTCGATCAGTGCATTGCGCGCCGCGCTGAGGCCTACCTCGGTGAGGTCATTGATGGTGTCGTGCAGCACACTCGCGTAGGCCGACAGCAGACGTGCCTCGGGTGCGGCGGCTGAGCCGATGATTGGCTTGGACGCTTCTTCCGCGATTTCCGCGGGTAGACACACAGTCAAGCCTGACGTGCGCGGAAGCATCTCGAAGCCGATCAAACCAGGGGAGCGGCGCACCATGAAGCGACCCGTGCCGAGGGTGATCCTTTCGGAGCCGTACCGCAACGTCCAGGCGCCACGCCGCACAACGTACAAACGGAGAGAGTTCTCGGTGTCCCGTGGCGTTCCCATCTCCAGCCTGATCGTCGTGGCGAAGTCGGTGACTGTGACATCCACGGCCTGAGAATCACGGGTGTGGACGCGGCTCCCCAGGTCGCCATCCGCAACGGGCATCCGCGCCTCGGCGCAACTGCTCACTTGCTCACCAGCTGCCTGCATGGTTGTACCTCATCTCACCTGCGTTGGCCCGGAAGTTCCATGAAGTGGCTTTCAGGTTCAAGCCGTGTGGCCAGCAGTGCTGCTTGGCTGTTCCCGTACCGGACGAGAAGAAGGATCATGTCTTGAACAAGGTCGAAGAAACCACCCGTGGCGACATCACGGTGGTGATGGTCAACGGCCACGATGCCGCTCGGCAGGCACTGTCCAAGCGATCTATCACCAAGGACGTCAACGCCTCCTCGATGGGCCTGCCGCAAGACTTGTACGACGCGACGATGCGCCAGATGCTGTTCCTCGACCCGCCGGATCACACGCGTTTGCGGCGCTTGGTCTCGGCAGCCTTCACCTCGCAGCGGATTGAAATGATGCGTCCGCGCGTCGAGCAGATTGCGCACGAACTGCTCGACTCAATAGAAGGCCGCGAAACGGTTGATCTCATCCCGGCGTACGCGTGGCCGCTGCCGTTTCAGGTCATTTGCGACTTGCTCGGCATCCCCTCCGGCGGCCGTGACGAGTTTCGCGCTTGGACCAACATCGTAGCTGACCCGGCTCGGCAGCCCGAGCAGGCCGTGCAGTTGGCGCGGTTGCTTGCAGTCATAAGGGAACTCGTCGCCGAACAGCGCGCACAGCCGGGTGATGGTCTGCTCAGTGAGCTGATCGCGGTTCGTGATGGTCAGGAACGGCTTTCGGAGAATGAGCTGACCTCGATGGTCTTCATGCTGATGGTCGCCGGAACCGAGACCACCGTGAACCTGATCGGCAACGGCGTGTTCCGGCTGCTTGAAGACCGAAGTCGATGGGATCAGGTGCGTGCGGACCCGCAACTGCTCACCACCGCGATCGAGGAGTTCGTGCGGTATGACTCACCAGCCGCCATGACTACCTCCCGGATCGCCACCGAAACGTTCGATCTCGTTGGCCACACTGTCGAGGCTGGTAATCCCGTCGTCGTCAGCCTGGCTAGAGCAAATCGAGACGAAAATCAATTCCCGAATGCGGACCAGCTACAGCTCGATCGCCATCAGAACCCGCATCTCGGCTTCGGGCACGGCATCCACTACTGCCTCGGCGCGCCGTTGGCCCGGTTGGAGGCTGAGGTCGCGTACACCGTTTTGATGACGCGCTTCCCGGAACTCGATCTTGCTGTATCGGCGTCTGAGCTGACTTGGCGTGACGACTTCCTGCGTTGTCTGCACCGCCTGCCAGTTCGGACGCGAGGAAATTTCGGGGCACCAGTTGCGTCTGGCCTTGCGAGTGATCTACCGGAATGAGGGCAAGTCGCTGAGCCTTTTGCATCCGGCGGCGAGCTCGTACTTCTTCAGGACGTGATGGCTTTGGCCGGTCGGCCGGCGCGGCGGGGCCAGCAGCGGAACTCGCGCAGGACGCGCCAGGTCTTGAGCTGGGGCGTCGGCGCGTTCACCGGGTCCACGCAGGCGGGCGTGGGCGCGGTCAGCGCCCTTCTACCACCAGTGCGGTGGTCCGGAACCCGGAGGGTGTGGATCTCGCCGGGCGGCTCGTAGACGAAACCACCCTCGCGCGCGGTCCACTCGTGCTCGTCGTACTTCCACCCGGCCTTGAGCACGTAGCCGACGACGATGCCGGGATGGCGGTGCCGGGACACGATGCCCGGCCTCGTCACCTTGAGCAGGTTGCACCACTGGCCGGTCACGGTGTTGATGAAGAGGGCCGGAAGAAGACGCCGGGTGCCTGGGGAACCCAGATCCGGTCGTCGTCCGGGACGGCGCCGACGGTGATCGGTTGCATGGCGGGACCTCCTAGTAGCGGTGGGAGCCGACGGCCCCGGGGAACTCCGGTTCGGACTTGCCGCGCACTGCGGCGATGCCCACCTCGGCGTCCGGGAGGGTCATGCTGTGCGCCTCCACGTAGAGCGAGTGCTCGAAGATCCCGATGTTGTGCAGGTACCAGTCGTTCAGCGCCGCCTTGGTGGCTTGGATGGCGAACTGCGGACCCCTGGCGAGCCGCACTGCGATGCCGTTCGCGGCGGGCATCAGCTCCTCGTGGGGCACGCACTTGCCCACCAGCCCGATCGCCAGCGGCCAGACGAGCGCGGCGTGGTCGCCGGCGACCAGCCCCGGCTTGATGTGGCCGTCCATGAGGATCGCCCGCTCGCTGGCGATGCTGATGTCGGCGAGCAGCGCGATGGCCAGGCCACCGCCGACCGCGACCCCGTTGATCGCGGAGACGATCGGCTTCCGGCAGGCGATCATGTTGCGCACCAACGCCCGGCCGTCGCGAGTGTCGACGCCCGCTGGACCGTTGCCCGCATCGATGTCGCCACCCGCGCTGAAGGCACGGCCCCCCGGTGATCAGGGCGACGTTCAGTCGGGGTCGTCGTCGAACTCCCGCCAGATCCGCCCCTGCTCGCCGTGCCCGACCTCGCCGGACGCGTTCAGCTTCTCCGGCCGGGTTCGTGGTGATGCGCAGGACCCGGTCGTCGCCGGGCTCGACCTTGAGGAATTCGTGGTCGTCGTACATCTGCTGCTTCCCGTCATCGTCGGTGTGAGGTGCCCTGTCGCCGGTTCACGTCGCGACCGCGGCGATCGTCTCGGCGAACACGCCGGGTGCTTCCACGGGCACGAAGTGGCCGGACCCCGGCACGGGCACCACCGTGACGTCCGAGAAGAACGCGTC
>JASLAV010000125.1 GCA_030146905.1 Lentzea sp.
GGTGCCGGGCGCTCAGCGGTCTTACTTCCCCGGCAGGGACAGCACCCCGGTACAGCGACGGCTCGTACGTTCCGACCGCCTCACCGGCAAGTCCAAGTGACATCCGCGGTTTCGTCGGCGATGTGGTTCCGGGACCGGTGGGGCGCCGGGGCGCTCAGCAGCCGTTTTTCTCCGGCGGCCCAGCACCCCGGTACAGCGACGGCTCGTACGTTCCAGCCGCCTCACCGGCGAGTCCGGGTGACACCCGCGGGTTCACCGGCGATGTGGCTCCGGGGCCGGGACGGGTGCCGGGGCGCTCAGCGACCGCACTTCCCGGCAGGCACAGCACCCTGGTACGACGGCGGCCCGTGCGATCCGGCCGCCTCACCGACGTGCCCGGTGACGCCTGCGGGCTCGTCGGCGATGTGGTTCCAGGGTCGGGTGAGGTACCGGGGCACTCAGCGGTCGCACTTCCCGTCAGGCACAGCACCCGGTACAGCGACGGTCCGTGGGTTTCAGCCGCCTCGCCAACGAGCCCGGTGACGACCGCAGGTTCACCGGCGATGCGGTTCCAGGGCCGGTGGAGTGCCGGGCACTCAGCGGTCGCACCCCCGGCAGGCACAGCACCCCGGTACAGCGACGGCCCATGCGATCCGGCCGCCTCACCGGCGAGTCCAGGTGACACCCACGGGCTCGGCGGCGATGTGGTTCCAGGGCCAGGTGGGATGCCAGGACGCTCAGCGGCCGCACTTCCCCGGCAGCCACAGCAACGGCCCGTGCGTTCCGGCCGCCTCACCGGCGAGTCCGGTGAGGCCCGCGGGTTCGCCGGTGTGGCGCCGGAGCGCTCAGCGGCCGTACGCCTCCAGCAGGCGCAGCCACACCTCGCTGACGGTCGGAAAGGCCGGAACCGCGTGCCACAACCGGTCGATCGGGACCTCGCCGACGATGGCGATCGTGGCGGCGTGCAGCATCTCCGCCACGTCCGGACCGGCCAGCGTGACACCGACGACCACCTTCCGGTCCTCGTCCACGACCATGCGGGCGTGCCCGCGGTAGCCCTCGGCGTGCAGGGAGGAGCCGGCGGTGGCGGCCAGGTCGTAGTCGACGACCCGGATCCGCAGGCCCGCTGCCTCGGCGGCGGCCGCGGTCAGGCCCACCGACGCGATCTCGGGCTCGGTGAAGACCACCTGCGGCACCGCGCGCTCGTCGGCCGTGGCCGCGTGGCGGCCCCATCGGGCGTCGTCCACCGGCTCGCCCTTGGCGCGCGCCACGATGGCGTCGCCGACCGCGCGGGCCTGGTACTTGCCCTGGTGCGTCAGCAGGACACGGCGGTTGACGTCGCCGACGGCGTACAGGCGGCCGTCGCCGGCCGGCGCGCCGCCCTCGCCCACCACGCGCATCGTGTCGTCGACGGTGAGCCAGGAGCCCGGCGTCAGGCCGATGGCGTCCAGGCCGATGTCCGCGGTGTTCGGGGTGCGGCCGATCGCGACGAGCAGCTCGTCCGCTTCGACCTGCTCACCGGTGGTGAGGGTGATCTGCACGGTTCCGTCGTCGTTGCGGCGCACCGAACCGGCCTCGGCACCGACGCGCACCGACACGCCGGCCTCCCGCAGGGCCTCGGTGACCCGCTCACCGACGAACGGCTCCGCGAGGTGCAGCACGCCGTCGCGCGCCAGCATCTCCACCGACGCGCCCAGGCTCGCGAACGCGGTCGCCATCTCCGAGGCCACCACGCCGCCGCCGATGATCGCGAGCCGGCCGGGAACCTCCTTGGCCGCAACGGTTTCGCGGCTCGTCCACGGTGCCGCGGCACGCAGGCCCTCGATGTCCGGCACCAGCGCGCCGCTGCCGGTCGCGACGACGACGGCGTGCCGGGCGGTCAACGACGTGACGCCGTCCTCACCGGTCACCTCGACGACCCCGTCGGAGACGATCCGGCCGTGCCCGCGGTACAGCGGGATGCCCGCCTGCTCCAGCCAGGCGACCTGGCCGTCGTCCTGCCAGTTCGACGCGAAGGCGTCGCGGCGGCGGAGCACGGCGGCCACGTCCAGCTCACCGGTCACGGCCTCCCGCGCACCGGGCAGGCGCTTCACCGCGCGGAGTGCGGCGGCACTGCGCAGCAACGCCTTCGTCGGCATGCACGCCCAGTACGAGCACTCACCGCCCACCAGTTCGCGTTCGACGATGGCGACGCTCAGGCCGCCCTGCACCACGCGGTCGGCGACGTTCTCGCCCACCGGTCCCGCACCGATGACGACGACGTCGTAAGTCCCGGCGACCACGTCAGCGCTCCTTCGTGACGCGCAGGCGCAGCGCGGAGACGAGGAAGAAGATGCCGCCGACGACCGCGTACCCGGCCACGTTGGACAGCGTGGGATCGGGCGCGGAGGCACCCAGCGCGAAGGTCGTTCCCGCCAGCACGGAGATGCCGCCGGCGAGGATCATCGGCCACTGGCCGCCCATCGAGCGGCGGGCGACGGCCACGACCAGCTGGACGAGCCCGGCGATGATCGCCCACGCGCCCCACACGACCAGGACGGCCGGCACACCGGAGGCACCCGCGACGCCGAGGCCGATCGCGGCGAGCAGGCTGATCACGATGTTCACGTACATCCCGTACGACGGCGCGATGGCACGCGACGCGCGGACGTCCACGACGGCCGCGGCCACGTCGAACAGCGGGTACAGCACGAGCAGGGCGATGCCGAGCGCCCCGAGCTGCGCCCCGGTGGCGAACAGCAGCGCCGCCCAGACCAGGGCGAAGGCGAACCGCACCAGGTAGAGCCTGCGCAGGGCCTGCGCCACCGGGACGGTGGGCGGGTCGACGGTCGTGTCGGCGGTGGTCATGGTGTTCCTTCCGAACCTCAGCGAGAACGAACGTTCTATCTCAACTGAGCATGACCGCTCGACACCAGGAAGTCAAGACAGAACGTTCTACCTGATGCATGGGAACACCACGGGCGCTCAGGCGAACACCGGTTCCAACGCCTCGAGCCGCGGCAGCCGGACGCCGAGGCTCCTGGCCTGCGCCAGCACGTCCCTGGCGTAGAGGCCCGCCGACTCACGGCTCATGTGGCCGGTGTGTTCCAGCTCCCGCAACAGGAAGGCCGCCATGTTCTTCCCGCCGAGTGCCTTCCGCAGGACGAAGGCCAGGACCCCGACCGGCACCCGTGAGACGATCTTGGCGCCCAGCCGCGGAGTTCCGCCCTTGGCCTTCATCAACGGGATCATCTCCCTGACGAGCAGGACGACCTCCCCGAGCGCCGCTCGCGACCGCACGAGGGCGGACACCCCGCCGACGGCCAGCGCCTGGCTCAGCAGCCCGGCGTCCATGATGAAGTGGAACCACAGCCAGTTGCGGAAGTCGCGGTCCTCGGTCACCGAGAAACCCGCGTCCTGGAACAGGGCGCGCACCGCCTGGTACCTCGCGCCGCGGTTCGAGTCGTCGCAGAACCCCAGGAAGACGGTCTTCATGACACCGCCGGTGAGCCTGGGACCGACGAAGCCCCCGCCACCACCGGGGAACCCCCAGACGAGCTGATCGGCCGGCAGCGCCGAGACCACCGCGGCGGGGTCCGCCCACACGTTGCCGAACATCAGCACCGTGGCGCCGCCGACGCGGGTGCTCAGGAACTCGATCGCGCCGTCGAGCTGGTCGTGGTTGACGCTCAGCACGATCAGGTCGTAGTCGTGCCCCGCGTCCAGCTCCTCCCGCATGGTGATCGGCCACCGCTCCACGACCGCGGCGCCCTTGTTCCGCCCGTCCCGGACGTCCAGGTCGACCGCGGGGCTGTGCTGCGCCGCCCTGCCGGGCCGGACGTAGAACTCCACCCGGTGTCCTGCCTTCTCCAACGCCCACCCGTAGAGCGTCGCGATCGAACCGCGTCCGAACATCAGAATCTTCATCGTGCTCTCCAAAACAGGAATCACCAGGCGACGGGAAGGGCTGCCACGCCGTAAACGGAATTGAAAACGCGGAACTCGACCTCGTCGTCCGGTATCGCGAGGGAAAGCGCGGGAAAACGCCGGAGCAACGCGGGAAAGGCGACGCGCATTTCGAGTCTGGCGAGAGGCGCGCCGAGGCAGTGGTGCACGCCGTGGCCGAACCCGAGGTGCCCGACCTCGCCGCGCCGGATGTCGAGCGTGCCGGGATCGCTGATGAACGCGGGGTCGCGGTTGGCGCCGGGAAACGCCACCACGACGGTGTCACCGGCGCGGATGGTGGCGCCGGCGAACTCCACGTCCTCGGTGGCGGTGCGCTGCACGCCCGTGTGGACGACCGACAGCCACCGCATGAGCTCCTCGACCGCCGGTTCCACTGCGGCGGGGTCGTCGCGGACCGCGGCCAGCTGATCGGGGTGGCGCAGGAGCGCCAGGGTGCCCAGGGCGATCATGTTGGCGGTGGTCTCGTGCCCCGCGACGAGGAGCAGCAACGCGATCCCCGCCAGTTCGGGGGTGGTGAGCTCGTCGCCGTGCTCGCGCGTGAGCATCCCGAGCAGGTCGTCACCGGGGTTCTCCCTGGTGCGCAGCACGAGCCCGGTCATGTACCGGTGCAGCTCCCGCAGGGCCGAGTCGCGCTCGTGCGCCGGCCGGGAGAGGTCCATGTTGCGCGCGCTGCGCTCCTGGAACTCGCCGCGCTCCTCCCACGGCACCCCGAGCAGTTCGCAGATCACCAGTGACGGCACGGGCAGCGCGAAGTCCGCGACGAGGTCGGCCGGCGGACCTGTGCGCTCCATCGCGTCGAGGTGGTCCTCGATGATCCGCTCGACGCGCGGGGCGAGGTGCCGCATCCGCCGGTGGGTGAACTGACCGGTGAGCATCCTGCGCAGGCGGTGGTGGTCCGGCGGATCGAGCAGGAGCAGGTTCCCCTCGGCGGCCTGGTCGTCACCGAGCAGCGGTGACGCGTGGGCGTTGCCGAAGCGTGCCGTGTCGGCGAGAACCGCCTTGACGTCCGCGTGCCGGGTCACGAGCCACGCCGTGCCGCCGAACAACCAGGGAACTCGTGCGAGGCCCTCGTCCGCTTGCAACTCGAGCAGTTCCGGCACCGGGTCGAATCCCACCCGCCGCATGGGCAGCGGAACATCCGCCAATGGTGAACCGGTGCGCGTTTCCGCCACGGGAGATCTCCTCGGAATTGGTGGCTGACGACCTGTTCCACCAACGTATCCCGCCAAGTGGAAAGCGTCGTCCGATTCCGCGGAAGTGAGATCGATCCCCGCGCGGGCGACTCACTTCACGTCACCTGAGCAACTGGAAATCCTTTTCCAGTTGCGGTTCACTGGAGAAATGGCCGAAACGACCGACCTGCGCGCCGACGCCGCGCGCAACCGCGCCCTGATCATCGAGGCGGCTCGCGACCTCTTCCGCACGCGCGGCATCGACGTCCCGATGAGCACGATCGCCCGGCGCGCCGGGGTGGGGGTGGCGACGCTGTTCCGGCGGTTCCCCAGCCGCGACGCGCTGGTGACCGAGGTGTTCGCCGAGCAGAGGGCGCACTGCGAGGCGCTGCTGCACGAGGCCGTCGCCGACCCCGATCCGGGGAACGGGTTCCGCCGGCTGCTCGAGTTCATGTGCACAGAGCAGCTCGAAGATCGGGGCTTCACCGAAGCGTTCCTCGCGTCGTTCGCCACCGAGTTCGACTACCTGCAACACGGCGAGGACGCCGAGTCGGAGTTCTACACCCTCGTGCGCCGCGCACAGGAGAGCGGTCAGCTGCGGCGGGACTTCGCGGTCAGCGACCTGGTCATGCTCCTGCTGGCCAACGCCGGTCTGCGCGGCGCTCCGCGGGAGCACGCCCACGACCTCTCCCGGCGGCTCGTGGGCTACCTGTTCCAGGCCTTCGGCACCGAGGCCCCGCCGGGGAGCGCGCCACTGCCCCCGGCGAGCCGGTTCGGCCTGGTCGACCACATCACGTCGTCAACGGGCGGTAGTCGTAGTGCGGAAGCGGGTGGCCGACCGGGACCACTCGTGAGTTGACCGCCGTGAGGCAGCCGGAACACAGCAGCTGCCGGAAGACGATCTCCTCGTCGACGTACTCCGACGGGTCGTGCCAGATGTGCGGCCCGCTTCCGAGGGCACCGTCTCGCGGCAGGCCAGGGAGTGGACGAACGCACCGCCCTCCAGTGGACCGATCGGCGTGCCGCAGTGGACGCACACCACGGTCGAGTCCACCACCGCGAGGTTGTCGTCGAGCCAGCGGGCCCCTGTCACGTCGGTGCCGGTCACCGCGAGTTCCGGTGGCAGACCCGCGCCGGCCTCACGCCGGTGCCGCAGCGCCAGGCGGGCCTCACCGGTGGCGGTCGCGTCCACCTCGCGGTCGTCCCCGAGCACGACGCCGTAGACGTCCCGCGCGGCACCGGCCGACACGCGTGCCTGCCACACGTCCTCGCCGACGCTGCCCGCCGGGCGCAGCAGCGGGTCGCCCCGTACCCGCCACCGGCCTGCCAGTGCAGGTACAGCGCGTCGCCGGGACCGAGGTCCGACTCACCCTCGCAGGGCAGCACCTCGACCTGGCCGCCGAGCTCGTCGAGGCCACCGGGGATCGAGGTCGCACCGGCGAGCTGCGGCACGTCGATGCCGCGCACCACGAGGTCGAGCTGGGAGTTGCCGGGTAACCACCGGCGAGGCACGGCTCATCGGTGAGTTTCGACCTGCTCGAGAACGTTCACTCGGGAACCTCGCTTCGTCGCGACGGTTGATCAGGCCCCTCGAAAGGCCCTCGGCCTGGCGCTGTGGCACCGGATCCGGGACGCTCCGCCCTCTGGATGTAACGCTCACTCCAGAACTTGGACGAGACGTTGGCCATGCCAATCACAACGATCAGGACCCGGCCGGACCGGCACTGTCACCGGCCCGACCGCCGGACTCACGCCACGGTCGCGTCGACGGTCACCGGGATGTTGCCCCGCGTCGCGTTGGAGTACGGGCAGATCGCGTGAGCGGCCTCGGCGAGCTCGTCGGCCACCGCCTGATCCACACCGGACAGTTCGACGTGCAGCGCGGCGCTGAGGCTGAACCCGCCCTCCTGCGTCGAGTGCACCTGCACCTCCGCGACCACCGCGGAGTCGTTGACCTCCACCTTGCGCTGCGCCGCGACGGCCTTCAGCGCCGAGTGGAAGCAGGAGGCCCAGCCGGCGGCGAACAGCTGCTCAGGGTTGGTCGCGCCGCCGGGGCCACCCATCTCCTTCGGGATCGCCAGCGAGATGTCGAGCAGGCCGTCGTCGGTCCTGGCCTGACCTCCCGCCCTGCCGTCCCCGGTGGAGGTGGCGATGCCGGTGTACAGAGGTGCGCTCATGACGAGTACTCCTTCCCCAGTTGTGATACCGAACGTTCTATCGCGATACATCCTGACGCACTCGTAGACCTACGTCAAGACCGAACGTTCTACCTCATTACCGATCCCAGCCAAGGGGCAAACCGCTTGCCAAGACCACGCGGTGCCGGGCTAACCTGCTCCCGTGCCCCTGTCCGTCCGTCTCGCCCGTGGCCGTCGGCCGCGTGGCTGCCGCGCGCCCGCACGGCGCGTGCTGGGACGCAGGGTCAGGTACGTGATCGGCTCCGAGGCGGGCCAGGTCAACGGGATGCGATGGCGTCGTGCGCCGCGCATCGCGCGGGATCGCTGAATCCCAGACCAGCCACGACACCACCCGGGACGACGTCCCGGGTCAGGAGCACATCGCCATGGAGCACGACTTCTTCTTCCCGGCCGCGCCGGGAACCCTCCCCTCCCCCGACGGGTACTTCGGCGCCTTCGGCGGCCGGTTCGTCCCGCAGGCGCTCCTCGCCGCCATCGACCAGGTCGCCGCCGAGTACGAACGGGCGAAAGCGGATCCCGCCTTCGTCGCCCGGCTGGAGGACCTGCTCGTCCACTACGTCGGACGGCCGAGCGCGCTCACCGAGGTGCCGCGCTTCGCCGCGCACGCTGGGAACGCGCGGATCTTCCTCAAGCGCGAGGACCTGAACCACACCGGCTCGCACAAGGTGAACAACGCGCTCGGCCAGGCACTGCTGGCCCAGCGGATGGGCAAGACCCGCGTCATCGCCGAGACCGGAGCCGGTTCGCACGGCGTCGCGACGGCCACCGCGTGCGCGTTGATCGGCCTCTCCTGCACCGTCTACATGGGAGAGACGGACATGCGCCGCCAAGCCGTCAACGTGGCGCGGATGGAACTCCTCGGCGCCGAGGTCATCCCGGTGACGTCCGGATCCCGCACGCTCAAGGACGCCATCAACGAGACGTTCCGGGACTGGGTCGCCCGCACCGAGGACACGCACTACCTGTTCGGCACGGTCGCAGGGCCGCACCCGTTCCCCGCGATGATCCGCGACTTCCAGCGCGTCATCGGCGTCGAGGCCCGCCGCCAGCTCCTCGAACGGACAGGGCGGCTGCCCGACGCGGCGATCGCGTGCGTCGGCGGCGGCTCCAACGCGATCGGCCTGTTCCACGCCTTCCTCGACGACCGCGACGTGCGCCTGATCGGTTGCGAGGCCGCGGGACACGGCGTGCGCAGCGGGGAACACTCCGCTTCCCTGTCGGCGGGCGAACCGGGAGTGCTGCACGGTTCGCGTTCCTACGTGCTGCAGGACGACGAGGGCCAGATCCAGGAGGCCTGGTCGATCTCCGCCGGCCTCGACTACCCCGGCGTGGGCCCGGAACACGCGCACCTGCACGAGTCCGGCCGCGCCGAGTACCGCCCGGTCACCGACGACGAGGCGATGCACGCGTTCCGGCTGCTCGCGACCACGGAGGGCATCGTCCCGGCGATCGAGAGCGCGCACGCACTGGCCGGCGCCCTCCAGGTAGGGGCAGAACTCGGCCCTGACGCCGTCATCCTGGTGAACCTGTCGGGACGCGGCGACAAGGACATGGACACGGCGTCCGTCCACTTCGGACTGGAGGCGGCCCGGTGAGCGGCAACCTGCGACTCCTCACCGACACGCTCGCACGGGCCGGGCGCGAGGGCCGGGCCGCACTCGTCACCTACCTGCCGGCCGGCTTCCCCACCGTCGACGACGGGATCGCCGCGGTGCTGGCCACCCTCGACGCCGGCGCGGACGTCGTCGAGGTCGGCCTGCCGCACAGCGATCCGGTGCTGGACGGCCCGGTCATCCAGACGGCGGACGACGTCGCACTGCGCGGCGGCGTCAGGATCGCCGACGTTTTGCGCACCGTGCGGGAAGTCCACGCCGCCACGGGCAAACCGGTGCTGGTCATGTCGTACTGGAACCCCGTGTCGCGCTACGGCGTCGAGCGGTTCGCACGCGAACTGGCCGAGGCGGGCGGCGCGGGCTGCGTGCTGCCGGACCTGCCGGTGGCCGAGTCGGCACCGTGGCGAACGCAGGCCGAGATCCACGGACTGGCCACCGTGTTCGTGGTCGCGCCGAGCAGCACGGACGCGCAACTGGCGGAAACGGCCGCGGCCGGAACCGGCTTCGTCTACGCCTCCGCGCTGATGGGCGTCACCGGAACCCGCGACTCGGTGGACGACGCCGCCGCCGTGCTGGCGGACAGGCTCCGCGCCATCACCGGCCTGCCGGTCTGCGTCGGCATGGGCGTCGCCGACGCGGACCAGGCCGCGCACGTCGCCGGGTTCGCCGACGGCGTGATCGTCGGGTCGGCACTGGTCGCGACGCTCCTCGACGCGGACGACCTGGCCGGCGGCAGGACCGCGCTCACCCGGCTCACCGCACAACTCGCTGCCGGAGTGCGCCGCTAGACGAGAAGTGGCCGGGCCCGAGCGGGCCCGGCCACCTCACCGACCGATGAGCTCAGGGCTCTGCTCGGCCTGGGGCTCAGCCGGTGAACTCGTCGACGGCGAGGGCGAAGCCCCAGTGTCCGACCCCGTTGGCGGCGAGGCCCATCGTCACCAAGCCCATTCCTTCCAGCCAGTGCGCCATCTTCAGGCCACCGACGTCCAGCGGGCGCAGCCCGAGGCTCTCGACGAACGCCGCCACGCGGGCCTTGGCCCCCGCGTCGTCGCCGGCGATGAAGACGTCGGGCCTGCCCTTCTCCAGGACGTCGCGGAAGATGGTGTTGAACGCCTTCACCACGCCGGCGCCCGCCGGGGCCACCTCGGCGGCCTCCTGTGCGATCGAGGTCTGCCCGCTGTGGGCCAGTCCGTCGAACGTGGCGTTGAAGGGGTTGCTGATGTCGACGATGACCTTGCCCGCCAGGGCGTCCCCGAACTCGGCGACGACCGGAACGACACCCTTGGACAACAGGGCCGTGATGACGATGTCCCCTGCCGGGGCGGCGCCCCACTCGCCCGTCGTCGTGCCGCCGCCCAGTGCCTCGGCCAGGGCAGCGGCCTTGGCCTGATCGCGTCCCACGACCTCGACGGTGTTGCCGCCCGCCACCGCGAGCGTGCCGATGGTGCGGGCCATGTTCCCCGTGCCGATGAGGGTGATGCCGCTCATGAGGTGTGCTCTCTTCTTGCTGTCGGGGTGTTGTTCCGGTATCCGAACAATGCGGTGAACAGGTTCTCCGCCGTCAGCCGACGGAGAAGTAGTGGCCGTTGTCCAAATCGTCGAGCAGGCCGGGCTGAGCGGGTTCCCAGCCGAGGGCCTTGCGGGTGACGAGGCTGGAGGCCGGGTAGCTCTTCGTGACGATGTTCGCGAGGAACCCGAAATAGCCCGGCACCATCAGCTCGTCCCCGGGAACGCTCACGGCGGGCAGACTCAGACGGCTTCCGATGGCCTCGGCGATCTCGCGGAACGGGATGGCTCCGTCCGCGATCGCGTGCCACCGTTCGCCGGCCGGAGCCTTTTCCAGCGCCAAGCGGAACAAGGAGGCGGCATCGCGGATGTGCACGGCGTTCCACAGGTTCGCGCCGTCTCCGGGGTAGCCGGCGAAGCCCTTGTCCTTCGCGAGAGCGATCAGTTGCGCGAGGAAGCCCGCACGATCGGCCGTGCTGTGCGCGATGGTGGCGATCCGCACGACCGAGGACCGCACTCCCCGCTCGGCGAGGCCGACCACGGTGGTCTCCACGACGTTGCGAGCCCGGAGGGTGCCTTTGTGCTCATCGCCGGCGGGAAGCGCCGGATCCTCCTCGGTGACCGGCCGGCCGAGGTTGCCGGGCGAGCCGATGCTCCCTGCCACGACCAGCGGCTTTCCGGTTTCCGCGAGTGCCTCGCCGTAGGCGTGCATGATCGGGACCTCCGCGGCGGCCACCGCGTCGATCCCGCCGGACAAGAGCAGGTCTCGCCTCTGCGCGACGTGGATGACGCCGTCGGAGCCCGCAGCCGCCTCCTTGAGCCCGTCGAGATCCTCGACGTCGCCGCGACGCACCTCCGCTCCGAGCGCGGACAGTGCCGTCGCGGCCGTGTCCGACCGAGCCAGGCCGGTGACCTCGTGCCCGGCGGCGATGAGCTCGGGGATGATGTGCGAACCGGAGTGGCCGGTCCCGCCAGTGACGAAAACGCGCACGCTAGTGCTCCTTGTGAATATGTGGCGCGAGAATCTATTTCGCG
>JASLAV010000134.1 GCA_030146905.1 Lentzea sp.
TCCGGCTCGGTGCACGCCGAATTCACCTCCGGCACCGCACCCGATCGGGTCGCCTCCCTGCTGGTCTGGGCGGCCTCGCTGCACGGGGTCAAGCTGACCTGGACCCTTCAAGCCACAGGAACGCTGTTGGTCGCGGCGACCGGCCGCACTGCATCCGGGATCGCGCTCGGCCTTGCCGCCTCGGCGTCGGTGGTCGAACTGGGCGGCAAGCTCAAGTCCGGCTCGGAGGCGGTGCTCGTCAAGGTCTTCCGACTGTCCGTGTGCACGCCGGAACAGGTCACCTTCGATGAGGTCGCCCAGGTCGTCCGGGCCGCGCGTGCGTCCAGTGCCCGGCTGGCGGTCGCGGCATGAGCAGCGATAACGCTGAGGTCTTCGGCTACCGCGTGTTGATGCGGGTGCTGTTCGGACCTACTGGCGAACCGCCCGCCTGGCGTGAACGGGCCGCCTGCTCGGACGCCGATCCGAGCCTGTTCGACACCGCCGGCCGCATCGCCGCCGCGAAGAAGGTGTGCGCGACCTGCCCGGTTCTCGCCGAATGCCGCCAAGACCAACTGGACTGGGAAGCGTCCAGCCCTGCCCGGTTCCGAGCCAACGCTTCCGGCGTCGTCGGAGGGCTCACGGGTGCCGATCGGCGCCGCATCCACTACTCCGCCAACTCCCAGAAGGACGTGGCCTGATGAAGCTCGTGCTGGCTGTTCCGGTCAATCTCCGCGGCTTCGTCCGTGTCGCGCACATGGCGTTCGCTGTGGTGACGTCCCTGGTCTGCATGTACCTGCTGTTCGGGTTCGTCGGGTGTCTGGTGCTCGCCGTCGAACTGCTGTGGCTGGGGTGGCTGCTCCTCAAGGCAGCACACGGGGAGTAGGTGGCTTGGTGCCCGAGAAGTCCAAGCACAGCAACGAAACCGAGAAACCACGCCGGACTCGCACCGTTCGGCGGCTGCGGGCACAGCTCGATGAAGCGGAGGACATCCACCAGCTCACCGCGAACCCGCTGCTCGCGGCTGTGCAGGCGGACCGGTTCCGGGTCTCGGTGACGCGCTCGATGTGGTGCTTCCTGACCTGCGGCCTCGGCTTCACCGCAACCGGCGTGCAGGCGTTCCTCGCCGGGAGCCTTGGGCCGTCCGACCCGATGTGGTGGGGCGCGTGGCTCGTGGAACCGGCCTTCGCCGGAATCCTGATCACGCTCCTGCGGTGGGAAGCGCAGATGCTCGCTCACGGCCTGGCGGTCGATGACCGGCCGGTGAAGTGGCTCAAGCGGGTCCTGCTCGGCGCAACGCTGATCACCAACGTGTGGTCGTCGCTGCGGCCACCGGACGGACAGATCAACGCCGGGATGGTGTTCCTGCACCTCGTGATCCCGCTCGTGGTCTTCCTGCTCGCCGAAGTCATGCCAGTAATCCAGGCACGCTGCAACTCCGCGCGTGCCAAGGCCGCTGAGATCGTCCCCGCGACAACTTCCACTCCACCGAGCGCCGTCACCCAAGCAGCACCCACTCGGACTGCTCTGAGGCTTCCCGGACACCTCCAAGGTGCGCTGGACGCCAAGGCGAACGAGGTGCGCGCAGAGGGCCGTGCTCTCACCGCACAAGACATTCAAGACGCGCTGAACGTGCCTGAGGAGTACGCCGCGCGACTGGCTGCGCAACTCGCAGCCTGATCTATCTCGATCAACGCGGGGCATGACCAGATCACCGGTCGTGCCCCGCTTTTCGTTTTTCTGCAACGAAAGGAGGGCAACTGTGCTCACTCTGGAAGACCGCATCACCGCACGAGTCAAGGCGGTCGACTTCCGGGCATGGCGAGACCGGGTCACCGCGATTGGCGGATGTGCCGCACCCATCCGGTTGTCCGGCGCCTTCCAGCTCCAAGACCTCAACGGCGGGCTGATCGAGCACATCGGCGGGGATGTCATGGTCCCGTGCGGCAATCGCCGGGAGTCAGTCTGCCTGGCCTGCTCCGACCGGTACGCGGCCGACGCCTACCACCTGATGCACGCGGGCCTGGCCGGTGGCTCCAAGGGCGTCCCCGAGACGGTGTCTGAGAAGCCGCGCGTGTTCGCCACGCTCACCGCGCCGTCGTTCGGCCCGGTCCACAACCGCCCGATCGCCACGACCGGCAAAGTCCGACCCTGCACGGGCTGCGGTGAATGGCACCACGGCGACGATCCCCGCATCGGCGGGGCTGTCGACCCCGGTACCTACGACTACACCGGCGCGGTGCTCTGGCAGGCACACGCCGGGAAACTATGGCATCGCTTCACCATCGCCCTGCGCCGCAAGCTCGCTGGCGCGGCCGGTCTGAAGGTCTCCGAGTTCAAGAACCACGCTCGGTTGTCGTACGCCAAGGTCGCCGAGTACCAGCGGCGCGGTCTCGTCCACTTCCACGCCGTCGTGCGCGTCGACGGACCGGATGGGCCGCACGATCCCACCCCTGCGTGGGCCACGGCCGAACTGCTCGGCGACTGCATCAAGTCCGCGGCTCGCTCGGTCGGGATCGACACCACGCGGCCGGATGGTTCCCCGCTGCGCCTCGTGTGGGGTGAACAGGTCGACACCAAGGGAATCCGCGGCTCCCAGGTGGAAGACGCGTCCGGGGAGATCAGTGAGGCCCGGTTGGCGGGCTACGTCGCCAAGTACGCCACCAAGGGCACCGGCGCGAAGGACACGGCGGACCGGCCGATCCGCTCGCAGCTGGACATCGACGTCCTCCAGATCTCCGAGCACCACCGGCGGATGGTGCAGACCGCGTGGGACCTCGGCGGCCTGGCCGACCTCGAGGAACTCAATCTGCGGAAGTGGGCGCACATGCTCGGGTTCCGCGGCCACTTCCTCACCAAGTCCAAGTACTACTCCACGACGTTCCGTGCCATTCGCGAAGAACGCCGCACGTTCCGGACGCTCGAAATGTTGGAGCGCCTCGAACTCGATCCGGACTCCGTGGTTCTCGTCAACGATTGGCAGTACGCCGGGTCCGGCTACAACAACGACGCGGAACGCGAGCTCGCGGCCGGCATCGCTGAGCGGGTCCGAGCGCAACGCCTACGCAGGTACAAACAGGAGGGGGGACTTCACCATGTCCGAGCTGCCTAACCCGGACGACTTCATGACAGCCGACGAGTTCTGCGCTCGGATGCGCATCTCGAAGGACACGTTCTACAAGTGGCGGCAGATTCCCGGTGCCGCTCCTGTCGTGCACAAGATGCGGAACGGGGCGCTGCGTATCTCCGGCGCCGACTTCGCCGCGTGGCTGCTCGGCCTGCGGAGTGATGCCGCGTGAACCTCACATACAAGGTCAGCATCTACGCGCTCAAGGTCCTCAAGCCGGACGCGAACGGGAAGGTCCGGCCGAAGCCGTACGGGGTCCGCTGGGCAACGGCCGGAAAACAGCACTCGGAGTGGTACAAGTCCAAAGCGCTTGCGGACAACCGACGCTCCGACCTGAAGCAGTTCGTCAGGAAGGGCGAGGCCTTCGACATCACGTCAGGACTGCCGGAGTCGGAGGTCAAGAAGCAGTCCGCGCGGTCGCTGTTGAAGCTCGCGCAGGAGTTCATCAGTGAGTTGTGGGAGGAGGCAGCGCCCAACACGCGGAAGCGCTACGTCGACACCTTGGCGATCCCGGTGGCCGCGTTCGTGGGGTCGCAGAAGGGCGCGCCTCCGGCTCGCGTGCTCCGGCGGGTACTAACGACGCACCTCCTGCCTGACAACACCCGGAACCGGTCACTGACGGAGGCGGAGCAGGACGCGGCGGGTTGGATCGAGACCAACTCTCGTCTGGTTCGCGAACTGGCTGACAAGATCGAAACTGGTCGGCTGCTGCGGTCGCTCGGCCGGAACCTCAACGGCAAGGTTGCGGCGGCGTGGACGACACGAACCCGGCGAGGCGTGCTTCACCACCTGCTCGGGTTCGCGGTCGACGTCGGCGAACTCGATGCGAATCCGGTCACCGGGCTGAAGTCCGCGGTGCAGCGGGGCACGAGCGAGGTTGACCCCCGGTCGGTGGTGAACCCGGCTCAAGGTCGCCAGTGCCTCGCGGCTGTGACCTACGCAGGCACCACGACCGGGCAGTACGACTACTTGTACGGGTTCTTCGCGACGATGTATTACGCGGCTCTACGGCCGTGTGAGGTCAACCGGCTGCGGGAGGCTGATTGCAAGCTGCCCGAGACCGGCTGGGGTGAACTCATCCTGGAGAAGTCCGCTTCGCGGGCGAACGGGCGGTACACCGACTCTGGCGAGTTGTGGGAGACGCGTTCGCTCAAGCGGCAGGCTGAGGGTGCCGTCCGACCGGTGCCGATTCCGCCTGTGCTGGTCGCGATCCTCCGGTGGCATCTGAAGACGTTCGGGACTACCTCGGACGGGCGGCTGTTCCGCGGGACGATCAGCGGTGGGCCGATCAACGCGACGGTCTACACACACGCTTGGGGTCGCGTTCGTGAGCTTGCGCTCTCGCCGGAGCAGTTCGAGTCGCCGTTGGCGGATACGCCGTATGCCCTCCGGCACGCGGCGGTCTCGACGTGGCTCGCGGCCGGCCTGCCTCCGGCCGAGGTGGCGGAGCGGGCTGGACACACGGTCGACGTGCTGCTGAAGGTCTACGCGAAGGTGCTGGACGGGCAGCGAGAGAAGTCGAACCAGAAGATCGACGCATTCCTGGGCGTTAGCGACTGAAGCACCCCCGAAGTCGTCGTCATTCTTACTGCACTGGAATATACACAAGCCTGTCGACACACAACCAGCTCGGTTGCGAACCTAAAAACCTGGATCACACCGAAGCATCGCCGTAACGAATCACGAGGGCGCAGCGATCGGTGAAGAAGCGGGGTTCGAAATTCCTCCGGAAAGGCTGAAATCCTTTCGGGGAGCTTCACCTGCCGACAGCCACCATCGATGCGCATAGGAGCCTGGATGCTGGTCAGAACCAAGCGTGGAAGTGTGGAGTTCGACGGAACTTCAGTCACGATCAGCCCGCCCCGAGGACTTGGAGGCTTGCTCAGCAGCAAGTCACCCGTGTCTGTCCCCCTGAGGGCGATCAGATACATCGAGTTCAGCCCGCCGTCCGGGATGAAGGCAGGCTATTTCCGCATCAATACTGGGCAACCGCCACTCTCTGGCACGGCGATGCGGCCAGCGTTCATGGAGGCCAAGGACGACCCCCACGGGATCGTCTTCACCAGGTCCGAGCAGGACGAGTTCACGGCGCTCAAGGATGCGATCGAATCCGCGCTCACGCCATGAGCGCCAACACTGACGCCACTACCGACGCGAAGGCCCTCAGAGCGTCCGCGTCAGCCGTCGTCGGGGCGATACTCGGATACTTCGCGTTCAAGCTGCAGCTCAACGAAGGCGACAACAAGTTTTTCACTTATGCCCTAGGACTGGCATGCAGCGGGTTCTTTATCGACAGCCTGAAAAGCCTGTTCAGCGCCCTTAAAGCTAGAAATTCACCGCAGGAAGGTTCTCGGAGCACCGGCCGCACCCTCGGCACCGCCTTAACTATCACAGTCGTGGGCATCTGCATGTTTCCACTCTGCAGCATCCTGGCGCACTACTTGGATAAGCTCGAAGACAAGGGCGGCGTAGAGATCGGCATTGGCCTAGTAGCTGCCTTTACTGCGTTCGTCGGGCCAATTCTACTCGGGTCCTACCATTTCTACTGGGTCGAGCACGAACTTTCCGCGACGGGACTTAACTTAGTCGCTGCAATCCTGGTCGCGGGAGTGTTTGCAGCTGGGTCCATCGTCCTCTGGTACTACCTCAATATTGAGTACGGGCCAAAGCTCTACGCGCTGCTGATGTAGACGCTTGGTGCCCCGACCTACCGCGCACTAGCACGACGGAGCAGGTGGCCTGTTCGAGGCCTTTCCTACGCGAAGGTCCTGGACGGACGGCGGGAGAGCTGAACCAAGGGATCAACCGCGAGGTTGGACAGCCACGAGAGACCATGTTCGCGCAGGTAGACTCACATGAACGAGCCCCCGGCGATGACCTCGCCGGGGGCTCTTCTTGTTCCACGCATGTTCCAGAGACAGCCGCAGAAGGCGGCAGTCAGCGACAGACGGTGACCTGCCAACGCTGACGTCGTTGGCAGCATCGGAGCAGGTCAACCGACATATGAGGCCTTCAAGCAGGAACTGCGGAACGGCACTGCGTGTGCGAGGTCTAGCCGCGCAGTTCCATCGTGCAGCACTTCGGGCCGCCGCCCGACTTGCGCAGCTCCGAGATGTCGACGAACACGGGCTCGAACCCGCGCCGAGCCACCTGCTCGGCCAAGTGCGTGGCCTCAAGAGGCATGACGACGTGCTTGCCGTCGGACACAGCGTTGAGCCCGAGGCAGACGGCGTCGGCGTCGTCGGCGATCACGGCATCCGGGAACAGGCGCCGCAGAACCCGCTGAGACCCGGGGGAGAACGCCTCCGGGTAGTACGCGACCAGGGGCGAGGGAGACTGGTCGTCGAGCATGAACAGCGCCACGTCGAGGTGGTAGAAGCGCGGGTCGACCAGCTGCAGGGACACGACGGGGACGCCCAGGACCTCCTGCGCCTCGGCGTGCGCCCCGGGATCGGTGCGGAAGCCCGTGCCGGCCAGCAGCAGTGAGCCGGTCCAGGTGAAGTCGCCCTCCGCCTCGTTCACCGCGGTGGGCATGACCACGGAGTTGTAGCCGGCGCCCAGGAACCAACGGCGGAAGTGGTCGGCCTCTGCTGAGCGCTGGGAGGCGCGGAAGCGGGAGCCCAGGACCCTGCCGTCGATCACCGTGCCGCTGTTGGCCGCGAAGACCATGTCCGGGAGGCCGGGGACCGGGTCGATCACCTGCACCTCGTGGCCCAGGCGCTCGTAGGTCTCCTTCAGGGCCGTCCACTGCTCCAGGGCCAGCGAGGTGCTGGTGGGGCGGGTCGGATCCATCCACGGGTTGATGGCGTACTCCACCGTGAAGTACGTCGGCGGGCACATGAGGTACCGACGGGTGGTCGGCATGCGCGTCGGCGCTAGGGGCGTGGCGATGTCGAGCGTGATCGGCTCGCCGGGCCCGGAGATGGATACCGTCATGGATCGAAATGTAAAGCCCCGTTGGACCATCGAACAACGCCGCGACATTGCGTGATCTGGGGCAGAATGTTGCGTGTGGACAGCATCGACCAGCGAATCATTTCGTGCCTCATGGCCAACGCTCGCTCCAGCTACGCGGAGATCGGCAAGGAGGTGGGGCTGAGCGCGCCCGCGGTGAAGCGGCGGGTGGACAAGTTGCTGGACAACGGCGTGCTCAGGGGGTTCACGGCGGTGGTCGACCCCGAGGCTCTCGGGTGGGGCACGGAGGCCTTCGTCGAGGTGCACTGCAAGGGGAACGTCGCGCCGCACGACATCCAGCACCGGCTGGAGCCGATGGCCGAGGTCAGTGCCGCTTACACGGTGTCGGGGGCCGCTGACGCGATCGTGCACCTCCGCGCGGCCGACATCCACCACCTGGAGACCGCTCTCGAGCGGTTGCGCGCTGTCGAGATCATCGACCGGACGGTGTCCACGGTCGTGCTGTCCCGGCTCCTGGACCGGCCGATCGCGCCCTAAGGTTCGGGCCATGGCTGAGGTTCTGCTGGAGCTGCACGACTCCGTCGCCGTCATCACGATCAACGACCCCGACCGGCGCAACGCGCTGACGATCGACCTGTCGCAGGAGCTGGCCGACAAGGTCGCGCAGGCGGAGCGGGAGGCCGGCGCGCTGGTCATCACGGGGGCGCCGCCCGCGTTCTGCGCCGGTGCGGACCTCACGCAGCTCGGCAACTCCAAGGACGAGGGCCTCAAGAAGATCTACAAGGGCTTCCTCGCGGTGGCGGGGGCCGCCATTCCCACGATCGCCGCGGTCAACGGCGCCGCGGTCGGTGCAGGGCTCAACCTCGCGCTGGCCGCCGACGTGAGGATCGCCGGGCCCAAGGCCCGGTTCGACGCGCGGTTCCTGCAGCTCGGGATCCACCCCGGCGGCGGCATGACGTGGATGCTGCAGAGGATCGCCGGACCGCAGACCGCCACCGCCATGACGCTCTTCGGCCAGATCCTCGACGCCGACGAGGCGGTCGCCAGGGGGCTCGCCTACGCCAAGGCGGAGGACCCGCTGGCAGTGGCGAAGGAGTTCGCGAAGCACTCCGCCGAAGCTCCA
>JASLAV010000154.1 GCA_030146905.1 Lentzea sp.
CACGGCCACGCCGGTCAGGACCTCGAGCGGGCGGCGCAACCGGTACACGCGGTACGGGCGGTTGATCCACGACGGCACGAGGCTGCGTTCCGGGAACGGCGTGCCCGCCACGTAGACGAGGTTGCCGCTCTGGTCGCCGTAGCGGTCGATCTCGGTGCCCGCCGGCAGCTCGAACATCTGCTTGTGGCGGAACAACGTCAGCGGCGGCTCGCCGGGCAGCGGCGTGATCGGGAACTTCCGCTTCGGTTCGTCCTGCGCCAAGGCGGCGGCCATCGGCGAAGGAGCCGGTGCCGGCACCTGGGGTGGCGGCGGGGGCGGCGGGACCTGCTGCACCTGCGGCGGGGCCTGCTGCACCTGCGTCGGAGCTTGGGCCTGCTGCGGGGGCATCGGCGGGCGCTGCGGCGGAACGGGACGGCGCGGCTCCTCGCGGAAGCCGTTGCTGATCGGCCGCGGCGGCACCGGTAGCTGGGGTGCCCGCTGGATCGTGCGGAAGTTGCCCAGCACGAGCCTGCCCACCAGGTACGACGACGCGTCCTCGACCTTGTCGAACCGCACGGGGTTCTTCGGGCCCTGGTCGAACCAGCACACCTCCCAGCTGTCGCCGTCGAGGCGCAGCGTCCAGGTGCGGTCGGCCGGCTCGCCGATCCGGTACACGCCGTGCGGCACGCTGAGGTCGTCCAGCGCGCGGCGGGTGCCCGCCAGCTCGCGGTCCTCCTCCGGCGTGACCTGACGCGGCGGCTTCACCGGTTCCGGCTCGGGTTCCGGTTCGGGCTCCGGCTCCTGGAACAGCGCGGCGTCGAACTGGGTCGTCTCCTCGACGCGGGCGGGAGCGGGCACCGCGACCGGCACCGGCTCGACGACGGGCTCCTGCTCGAAGTGGGAGTCGAGCTGCGAGTCGAACCGCGACTCGAACTCCGGCTCGAACTGGGGCTCGAACGAGGTCGTGGACTCGATCTCGTCCTCGGGGGCCAGGTCGGGCTCGTCGTCGGCGATGGGGACGACCGGGTGTTCCTCGGTGACCTCCGCCGGGCTCTCCAGCGGCTCGTCGAGGACCGGGCTCCAGGCCATCGTGTCCTGCATGACGTCGCGCGGACGGTCCTCGGTCTCCGCGACCAGGTGGTCCGTGCGCTCCTCCTCGCGGTGGTGCGTGAGGAGCTCGGGCTCGTCAGGCCCTGCGGTGGGGATCTCGGGTTCCTCTGGGACGTCCACGACGGGATTTTCGTCCTCGGCGTCCTCTTCGTTCGAAATCTCCGCGACCGGTTCCGGGTCGTCCAAATCCTCCGGATGCGGGGCGAAGAGGTCCATACCTGCGCCGTACGTGTCGCGCAGGCGCCTGTCGTCGACGCGATCGGGCACACCGTCGGAGTCGAAAACCACCCGATAGGGTGGACCGTCTCCGGCCATCGGCGGCAACGCGACGGCGACCGTGGCACCGAGGTCCTCCGGCTGCGGTTCGCCCTTCGACCGCTCGGTGGCGACCTCGACCTCCTCCGGGCCCGGGATCAGCGGCCCGAAGTCGTACTCCTCTTCTTCCCGCTCGTCGTCGAACGGGGGCGCGGTGACGAACTGCGTCTCGGCGGCCTGGGGCTCCGGCTCACGCTCGGGTTCCGGCTCCGGCGCCGTCGGCACCACGGCGCCGGGAGGCGCGGCGGGCGCGCCGAGGTTCGCGGCGGCGGCGAGCCTCGTCTCCTCGGGGACGTCCGGCAGGCCGAAGGCGGTGGCACGGGCGCGCTCGACCAGTTCCGGCTCGGGCGGCACGCCGTACTTGCGCAGGTAGTAGGACACTCCGGCTGGCCAGATCCACAGGCCGTCCGTCTGGAACCCCGACGGCACGACCAGCGGCGAGTCGGGGTGCAGCACGTCGGCGTCGAAGCCCCGTCCCGCCACGGCGACCGGTGCGTTCGACAGGTACGCGAGCAGCGGGCCGACCTCGGGCTCCGGCACCGGCGGGCGGTTGACCGACGGGCGGCCGCCCGGTCCCGCGCCGTCGAACACGCGGGCGGAGCGGAACGCCGGGGTGGGCGGGCTGAGCCTGCGGCGCAGCCAGTCCGGGACGTTCTCCTCTGCGCGCGGGAAGAACCGCATCTCGTCGTAGTACGCCTGCTGCGGAGGAGGCGTCTGCCAGCTCGGCTCCGCGCGGTCGAAGTCGAGGTTGTAGCTCGACGGGTGGTCGAGCTGGTACCGGGCGTTGGTCCAGCTCCCCCGGCCCTCGCGGTGCATCCCGGCGCGCAACCGCGCGAACAGGGACGTCACGTCCTGCGGCGGCGCCCAGGCGTGCGAGGTGCCGTCCTGCAGCCGCAGCTCGGCCTCCAGTTCGAAGTACCGGCCCGTGGCCCGGTACTGGGCGATCACACTGCGCCAGTCCTCTGGAGCGGCCCGCATGAGAGTCAGGCCGATCTGCTTAACCAGAGCGTCCTGCTCGGTAGGGTTCAACGGCTTCGGCTCGGACACGCCAACATCTTCCCCCGCAACTCGCCGGATCGCACACGTCCCCCGCCACTGCGCCGAACGGTGGAGGCCCGACCATAACGTGGTGCGGGCGCAAGGTTAAAGCTGATCAAGAACGCCCCTGTCCGCGTTGGAGGAGCATTGTCACGGTCCGCGCAGGTGACCGGAGGTCTGCTCGCGGCGGCCGGCGGAGTCGCCATCGCCGTGCAGGCACGGGTCAACGGATCGCTCGCGGCGTCGTTGCACAACGGGCTGCTGGCGGCGTTGATCTCGTTCGCCGGCGGGTGGTTCGTGCTGCTCGCGGTCGTCCTGTCACGACAGTCCGGGCGGGACGGGCTGCTGCGGCTGAAGGACGCGCTCGCACACCGCCGCATCCGCTGGTGGGAGTGCGTCGGCGGGATCAGCGGCGCGGTGCTCGTGGGCTCGCAGGGGCTCGCGGTCGCGACGATCGGTGTGGCGGTGTTCACCGTCGCGGTCGTGATCGGGCAGGTCGTGAGCAGCATGGTCGTGGACAACCTCGGTGTCGGTCCCGGCGAGTCGAAGCCCATCACGAAGACACGTGTCGCCGGAGCGGCCGTAGGTGTTATCGCCGTCACGATCGCGGTGTCGCACCAGTTCACGTCTCCCGGCACGTTGTGGCTCGCGGTGCTGCCGTTGGTCGCGGGCCTGCTGATGGGCTGGCAGCAGGCGGTGAACGGCCTCGTGCGCGAGGCCGCGGTCCACTCGATGGCGACGATCATGGTGAACTTCACCGTCGGAACGGCGGCGTTGGCGCTGGTCAACGCCGTGACGTGGGGTGGGGTGCCCGGCGCGTTCCCGTCGCAGTGGTGGCTCTACCTCGGCGGGCTGCTCGGCATCGTGGGCGTGGGCGGGGCGATCGTGTCCGTGCGGTTCATCGGCGTGTTGATGGTGGGGCTCTGCGGCGTGAGCGGGCAGCTCATCGGGGCCGTGCTGCTGGACTCGGTGAGCGGGCACCTCGCGCTGCCGACGGCCGCCGGCGTGGCGCTGACGCTGGTGTCGGTGGGCATCGCGGCTCTGCCCAGTGGGAAGATGAAGGTGTGACTGCGACGCTGCTCAACGGCAACGAAACCCGGAACGCGCTGTTCGAGGACCTCAAGGCGCGGGTCGCCGCGCTGCCAGGCTCCGTCGGTCTCGCCACCGTGCTGGTCGGCGACGACCCCGGTTCGCACTCGTACGTGAAGGGCAAGCACCGGGCGTGCGAGAAGGTCGGCATCTCCTCGATCCGCCGCGACCTGCCCGAGTCGACCACGCAGGAGGAGCTCGAAGCCGTCATCGACGAGCTGAACGCGAACCCCGAGGTCACCGCCTACATCGTGCAGCTGCCGCTGCCGAAGCACATGAACGCGAACGCGATCCTGGAGCGCATCGACCCCGCCAAGGACGGCGACGGCCTGCACCCGGTCAACCTCGGCAAGCTGGTGCTCGGCGAGGAGGCCGCGCTGCCCGCGACCCCGCGCGGCATCGTGGAGCTGCTGCGCCGCTACGACGTGCCGCTCGCGGGCGCGAACGTCACCGTGGTCGGCCGCGGCGTGACCGTGGGCCGCCCGATCGGCCTGCTGCTGACCCGCCGCACCGAGAACGCCACCGTGACGCTGTGCCACACCGGCACCAAGGACCTCGCGGC
>JASLAV010000290.1 GCA_030146905.1 Lentzea sp.
CGGCCGGTAGACGCGCTCGGAACCGGGCGGCGCGGTGATCTCGCCGGACTTCACCTTGCGGTTGAAGTCGTCGACGTGGCGCACCCGGTTGACCTGCATGTCCTGGTAGCGCTGCTCCATCTCCTCGACGAGCCACGCCAGTGCCGCCGCGGCCTTCTTCGGCTGCGTGATGATCGGCGTGATCAGGTGCGGGATGCCCTCGTACGGCGTCAGCTCGACCATCTTCGGGTCGATGAGGATCATCCGGACCTCGTCCGGCGTCGCGCGCGACAGCAGCGACACCAGCATCGAGTTCACGAACGACGACTTGCCGGAACCCGTGGAACCCGCGACCAGCAGGTGCGGCATCTTCGTCAGGTTCGCGGTGACCATGTGGCCCTCGATGTCCTTGCCGAGGCCGATCACCATCGGGTGCGTGTCCTTCAACGTCGACGGCGCGCGCAGCACGTCGCCGAGGCGCACCATCTCGCGGTCGCTGTTGGGCACCTCGATGCCGACCGCGGACTTGCCGGGGATCGGCGCGAGCAGGCGGACGTTGTCGGTGGCGACCGCGTAGGCGATGTTCTTGGTCAGCGCGGTGATCTTCTCGACCTTCACGCCGGGACCGAGCTCGACCTCGTAGCGCGTGACCGTCGGGCCGCGGGTGAAGCCGGTGACCTGGGCGTCGATCGAGAACTGGTCCAGCACGCCGGTGATGGCCTCGATCATCTGGTCGTTGGCCTTGCTGCGCGTCTTCGGCGCGTCGCCGTCCTTCAGGATGCCCGGCGGCGGCAGCTGGTAGTCGCCCTCGACCGCGCGCACGGCCATCGCCGGTGCGGCGACCGCCTTCTTCTCCTTCTGCACGGGAGGCTTCGGCGCGGGCTCGGCGGGTTCGTCCAGCGGCAGCTCGGCCTGCGGCTCCTCCTCGACGGGCTCCGCGGCCTGGCGGCGGCGCGACGGGCGGCGCAGGCGAACCGGCTTGGGCTCCTCCTCGGCCTCGGCCTCCGCCTCCACGGGCTCGTCGGTGCGCTCGCGGTGCACGAGGGCGCGAAGTCGTTGCGGCACCTCGCGAACCGGCCAGTGCAGCACGCAGAGGAGTCCGAAGACGAAGATCAGCACGAGCAGCGGGCCCGCGACCCACGGGGTGAGGCCCTGCGCGAGGAACCCACCGGCCAGGAACCCCAGCGCACCACCGGCGTCGCGGCGGGCGAGCGGGTCCATCGGCAGACCGCCGATCAGGTGGAACATGCCCAGCACGCCGATGCTGATCAGCACACCGCCGACGACGAGCCGGAAACGCTCCTCCGGCTTGGAGTCCGTGCACATCAGCGTCACGCCGATGCCGAACAGCACGACGGGGACGATCACCGCGGGGAAACCGACGGAGCTGCGCACGGCGACGTCGACCCACCGGCCGACCGGGCCGCCGGCCTGCCACCACACGCCCGCGCCGGTGATGACCGCGAGCGAGATGAGGAACAGCCCGATGCCGTCACGCCGGTGTTCGGGTTCGAGGCCCTTCGTGCCGGTGATCGCGCGGACCACACTTCCGACACCGCGTCCCAAAGCGCCCCACACCGCGCTGAACGCGCCACGGCTCTTGCGCGGAGCGGGCTTTTTGGACGCGGTTGATCGCGCCCGCGGCTTTGCTGGTGCTTTGCCGCGTGACGTGGTCTTTCGTGAAGTCCCTGTACGCCCGGCCATGTCTATAAGGTAGTCCCTCGCGTCTCACCAGCCCCGTTCGCAACTGGGACGCGTGCGAAACCTCATGGTTCACCCGATCCGGCACGATGTCCCCACGACACGCCGTACGCTGCCCGGCGTGTCCACACCGCTCCTCTGGCGCGTGCTCATGGCGATCGACCGGGGCATCATCGCGCTGACCGGCAAGCTCGAGGTATCGGGCGACATCCCGCCGGAGCTCGTCGGCAAGCCGTTGCTGCTGGCGTCCAACCACATCGGGAACCTCGACCCGATGGTGCTCGTCGCGGCGTGCGGCAAGGCGGGTGTCAACCCGCGCTTCATGCTCGCGGGCGGTCTGCTCGACGCGCCGGTCCTGGGTCCTGCCCTCAAGGCGTGCGGTCACCTGCGCGTGGACAGGAGGTCCGCGAACGCCGGCGAGGCGATGCACCGGGCCGTCGAGGCGCTGCGGAAGGGCGGCGACCCGATCGCGGTCTACCCGGAGGGCAAGATCACGCTGGACCCCGGCATGTGGCCGGAGCGCGGCAAGACCGGCGTCGCCCGCATGGCGCTCGGCGGCGGCATCCCGGTGATCCCCATCAGCCAGTGGGGCGCGCACGAGGCGATGTACTGGGGCAACCTCAACGTCAGCGGCTGGAAGGACGTCAAGCCGTACCTGACGTCGTGGCTGCGCGCGGTTCGCACCCGGCCCACGTTGAAGGTCCACTTCGGCAAGCCCGTCGAGCTGTCGGACCTGAAGGCCGACACCATGGGCGACGCCCGCCGCGCGCACGAACGGATCATGCGCGCGATCACCGAGGGCCTGGTGCCGTTGCGCCTCGACGAACCGGACGTGCCGAAGTTCCACGACCCGACGCGTCCGACGACCGGTTCCTCCCCCTGGCGGCCCGCGTGATCGAGTAGACGATCACCGTGACCAGCATGAACAACGGCCTCGGGCCGCCGGTGTAGAGGCTGACAGCGACGTCGGCGGCGGGCGCGGCCAGCGCGAGGACGAACGTCGCCGTGCTCGCCGTGGGCAGCTTGACCCTCTGGTCCGTCCACGGCGTGCGGCCCCACGGCTTGGCGACGCTCATCCACGCCTGGAACGCGATCGCGCTGATCATCAGCGCGGTGCCGACGGGCATCCACACCGTGACGTGGCCGTCGGCGGCAGCTTCGAGGTTGCCGCTCAGGATGAAGACGCCGACGTAGAGCTGGACGACGGTGATCACGAACTTCGCGAGCACCCACCAGTGCCGGAAGTAGCCCCACGGAGTCGTGGCGCTGAGCATCATGCCGCTGAACGCGCTGATGTTCGCCATGACCGCGAGCACCCGGTGGTCGAGGAAGCGCGCCATCTCGAACGCGCTGACGTCGCCGGATTCCATGCCGTACAGCAGCAGGGCCAGCAATGCGACGGCCTGGCTCATCCAGCCGACGGACGTGACGACGTGCAACCACACCAACAGGGTTCGTGCGCGCTTCTGCATGACATGTAGGTTGCCTACTTATCGCGGTGCGCACATCGGGGATCACCCCTAGGAAAGCTCGTGCAGCCTCGCCCGCACTTCCGGCATGAGCGGGTGGTCGTAGTCCTCGTAGATCGTCAGCGCCTCCAGCAGGTGCGTGCGCGCCACCTCCGGCTGCCCGGCGCTCGCCTCCCCCACGCCGTGCAACGCCTCCGCGAGGCTCTTGCGGTCGCCGAGCACGCGCAGGAAACCCACCGCGTCACGGAACGAGTCGCGCGCCTCGACCCGTTGGCCGAGCTTCAGGCGCGCCCAGCCGATGCTCACCAACGCCATCGCCTTGCCGTGCACGGCGCCGTTCGACTCCATCAGCTCGAACGCCCTGCACGCCGACGCCAGCGACTCCTCGTGCTGCCCCGCCAGCCTCAGGACGTCGCTGAGGAACAGCCTCGTGCCTCCCTCGCCGAACCACGAGCCGACCTCGGCGTGCCCGTCCAGCGCCTCGCCGAACCTCTCGACGGCGAGGTCGAACTGGCGCAGTCCTCCGTACGCCATGCCCAGGCCCGTGAGGCTCCACGCGGCACCGACCCGGTCGCCGATCTCGCGCCGGATCGCCAACGCGCGGTCGAACAGCTCCAAGGCGTCGGCGAAACGCTGCCCGCGGTACGCCGCCAGTCCCTGGCCGTGCACCGCCCATGCGCGCACTGCCTGGTTGCCGTCGCGCGCGGCGGTTCGTTCGGCGATGCGGTACGTGCGGGTCCACTCGTCCAGAGCGCTCGACACGATGAAGTAGTTCCACAGCGCGACCGGTATCTGCCACGCCGCGGGCGAGTGCTCGTCCTCGGCGAGCCTCGTCACCGCCAGCAGGTTCGAGGACTCCGTGCGGCACCAGGTGAACGCCTCGTCGTGCGAGGTGAAGTCCTGAGTGGACAGTGGCGGTAAGAGGAACGCCGGGTGGTCCGGTGGTCCGATGGTCGCCCCCGCGGCGTTCGCGGTGTCGAAGTACCACCGCAGCAGGCGTTCCACCGCCTGGTCGCGGCCGTCGGCCGACTCCTCCGTGGCGCTGAGCTCCGTGGCGTACAGGCGGAGCAGGTCGTGCAGGCGGAACCGGCCGCGCGCGACCTCCTCCAGCATGTGGCCGCCGGCCAGCACGTCGAGCAACGCCCGCGCCCGCGACACGGGCACGCCGGCCAGTGCGGCGACGGCGTTCAGGCTGATCTCGGCGCCCGGATGCAGGCCGATGAGGCGGAACGTCCTCGCGGCGTCGGGTTTCAGCGCCAGGTAGGACCACGAGAACGCCGCTCGCACAGCGGTGTCCTCGTCG
>JASLAV010000328.1 GCA_030146905.1 Lentzea sp.
GGTGCACGTCGTCGGCCATTCACTCGGCGGGCTCATCGCCAGGTACTACGTGCAGCGGCTGCACGGCGACTCACGCGTTCGCACACTCGTGACCTTGGGGACGCCCCACCGCGGCACGCTCACCGCCTACCTGCTGCCGACCCCGCTCACGAAGCAGCTGCGGCCGGGTTCGGAGCTCATGGAGGAGCTCGCTGAGCCGGGCCGGCCGTGCGGCACGCGTTTCGTCGTCGTCTGGTCGGAGATGGACCAGATCATCGTTCCTCAGCGCAACGCACGCCTGGAGCACTCCTCCCTGCTCGTCGAAGAGCACCAGATACGTGATTCAGGTCACCTGTCTTTGCCCGTTGACACGAGAACGATTCACCTAGTTGTGACGGCGATCACCCGATCGGATGACTCTCCGCCCCACCCCATTGCCGCTGGCGGCGAGGCATGTCGGCCGGTCGGCGCGACCGACTGTCACAGTTGACAGATAAAACCTCCTGGTGGCCCCCTGTTCGGTGGACATAACGAACTGGGGTTTGCCCTCCGAGGCTCCGCGCCGTTATCTTCCCCCGGTCCGTTGTCACGGTCTGATCACAGAAGGACACCGAGTCAGAACCCCGAAATCCTGACTCACCGGGAATCCCCCGCCCGGCGGTCCACAGATCAGGCTCCCCGAAGGCGGAAGGGCAAGCTTTGAGTCACCACCGCTCCCCCGGCGGCCATGAACGCAGTGCTGCGCTTGAAGAGGCAGTCGACCGCGCTTCGCTGCGCACGATCAGCTCGCACAGGCTCCCCCCGCCACCGTCGGCGCTTCGCGGACGCATCGTCGTCGCCGCCGTCGCAGTAGGTGCCTTCGCCGCAGCAGGCGCAGGCCAGGCCCTCCAGGCCGGCGCGGACGACAGCAGCGACGTCCAGCTCGCGAACCAGGCCGACGGCGCCGCCACGTTCGACGGAGTGGGTGGTGACACCGCCTCCGCACCCCAGATCCTCGCGGTCTCCAAGACCACGACCGAAGGCTCCGCCGAGGCCGCCAAGCTCCTGCGCAGCCAGCAGCTCACCACCCAGCGCGAGACCGCCGAGGCCGAGAAGAAGCGCCCGAAGTTCGTGCGCCCCGCCGCCGGCGACTTCACCTCCGGCTACGGCGGCCGCTGGGGCACCATGCACCTCGGCATCGACATCGCCGGTCCGATCGGCACCCCGATCCTCTCCGTCGCCGACGGCGTCGTGATCGAGGCGGGTCCCGCTTCCGGCTTCGGCCTCTGGGTCCGCGTCGAGCACGCCGACGGCACCATCACCGTCTACGGCCACGTCGACACGTACTCCGTGCGCGAGGGCCAGCAGGTCAAGGCAGGTCAGCAGATCGCCCGCATGGGCAACCGCGGCTTCTCCACCGGTCCCCACCTGCACTTCGAGGTGTGGAACCCAGGCGGCCAGAAGATCAATCCGCTGACGTGGCTCAACGCTCGTGGCGTCACCGTCTGAGTTCCCGGTTTTTTCGGCTCCAACCGCCTGAGTCGCGTGTTCTGGTTCGCGAATTCCTGAACTACGCCTCAGTAGCTTTCTCGCGGCTCTGGTGGTGCTGACCTACCTCCAGGGGTGGGACTGGGTGCTTGAGGGGCCTCACGGCCTCTCGCAAGCCTCCAACTGCCCTCGTGACTCGGTTATTCCGCGGGCTCCAGTGGAAGTTGAGTCGGAATCTCAGTTGGTTCCGTTACCGGGGCGGCGGTTCTGCTCACCGGGCTCGTGGTGCGGTTGGGGCTTGGCGGACGAGGTGGGTGGCCGCAACTCGCCAGACCGAGCACATGTGTTTGCGCCAGCGCGGGCCGCACGCCTTGCAGGCCCCGCTCTCGGTCTGCTCGTGCTGGCGCAGCAGGGCGCGCCAGGCTGCCGTGAGACTGCTGGTCTCCGGGGATTCCAGCTGGTTGAGGATTGCGAACACACGTTCGTGGAGCAGGTTCGCCAGTACGTGGTCCATTTCGGGCTCTCCCGCTTGGTCGACGACCTCATGCGGTTGATGATGCCCGGTGGGTCTGACAATTTTTGACGCCTTGGTCGCGCGCTGCCGTTTCCGGCTTGTGCAGGCCTGGCTGGTGTTCGCCCCGCTGGTGTGACGGTGTGGCCGGACCGCTCTCCCGTTCGGTCCGGCCGCACCTCGCCGCGAAGTTGGGCCCCCGCCGTCCCTTCGCTCCCCTTCGTCGGCAGGCTGCTCCCCCTGTGCCTTCGGACCGCCCGAACGGTGCCTCGGCTGTGCTGCTTGCGACACCCACATAGACGTACGAAGTGGCGGGTCGTTGCGCTGTTTTTTCGACTTTTTGCCGGGTTCATCCGTTGGTGGCGTTGGCGCAGGTCAGGGCTGGTCTCGGGTGTCCGGGTTGTGGACGGTTGGGCGGGTCTGGCCGGTTCCGTAAATGGCGGGATCGGCTTGGGTGTGCTTCGGGCTTGCGTGCGGCTTGGGTTGCTTGCGGCGGGTGCTGTTGAGTGCTTCCCCCTCAGGGGCGCTGCCCCCGAAGCCCCTCCAATCTGATCGGGGGCCCACGCCACACGCGGGTTGATGGCACGCCTGGTGCTTTGAGCGGCTTCCTGTTGCGCAGGGAGTGGGTTCGGGTGGGGTCCCGTCACAAGCCGCGCGAGAGGCGGCCACACCCGAGGAGGGGTGCAGCAGAGCATCAGGCACGACTCGTGACGGGACCCCACCGGAACCGCACGAAAAGCTGTGCTCGGCTTCGCCTTCGTCTTCGTCAGTGCGGCTGTTTACAGCTTGGTCATCGGGACGCTGCCGATCAGCATCAGGCGGACTGTGCCCGAGCCGCCGAAGTCGATCGTCGCCGTGGCCCTCAGGCCCGCGCCGTCCACCGCCACCACTCTGCCCAGGCCGTACTTGTCGTGGGTTACGCGGTCGCCCACGTCCAGTTTCATCGCCGGGGCGTCCTTCCAGCCCGGTTTGCTCGGTGCTGGGCGGGAGAGGCCTCGGGAGGCTATGCCGCCCGAGGCTGAGCGGCCCCACGTCGTGGCTGCTGCTGGGCCTGAGCGGGAGGGTTCGACCCTGCGCCAGTCGATCAGCTCTTGCGGGATCTCGCCCAGGAAGCGGGAGGCCGGGTTGGCTGAGGGCTGGCCCCAGGCCGAGCGGACCAGGGCCCTGGACAGGTAGAGGCGGCGTTGGGCCCTGGTGATGCCCACGTAGGCCAGGCGGCGTTCCTCTGCCAGCTCTGCCGGGTCGCCCAGTGCTCGCATGTGCGGGAAGACGCCGTCTTCCCAGCCCGTGCTGAAGACGACCGGGTACTCGAGGCCCTTGGCCGTGTGGATGGTCATCAGGGTCACCACGCCGTCGGAGTCGGCGTCCGGGATCGAGTCCGCGTCCGCCACCAGGGAGACTCGTTCCAGGAAGGCCGGGAGGGACGGGATCGGTTCCGCGCCTTCCGGGAGTTCCAGCTCTGTGAACTCGCGGGCCACGGTGACCAGTTCGTTGAGGTTTTCGATCCTCGTGTGGTCCTGGGGGTCCTCGCTGGCTTCCAGCTCGGTCCGGTAGCCGGTCCTCTCCAGGACCGCTTCGAGGATGTCGGCGACGTCGTCCTCGCGTTCGACCATCTCGCCGAGTTGGTCCATCAGTTCCACGAAGCCCGCGATCGCGTTGCGGGAGCGCGGGTTCAGCATCGGGACGCGGTCGTTCACCGCCTCGCGGAGGGCCGCTGCGAAGCTGATGCGCTCTCGTTCCGCGTAGGCGGAGACGCAGGCTTCCGCCCGGTCGCCGATGCCCCGCTTCGGGACGTTGAGGATCCGGCGCAGCGAGACCGTGTCCTCCGGGTTCGCCAGGGTGCGCAGGTAGGCCAGGGCGTCGCGGACCTCCCTGCGCTCGTAGAAGCGGACGCCGCCGACCACCCGGTACGGCAGGCCGAGGCGGATGAAGATCTCCTCGAACACGCGCGACTGGTTGTTGGTGCGGTAGAAGACGGCGATCTCGGAGTTGTTGACCTCGCCGCCGTCGACCAGGCGGTCGATCTCGTTCGCTACGAAGGCCGCCTCGTCGTGCTCGTTGTCGGCCACGTAGCCGACGATCTTCTCGCCCTCGCCGAGGTCGGACCACAGGGTCTTGTCGCGGCGGTTCGGGTTGCGGGAGATGACCGCGTTGGCCGCCGTCAGGATGTTCTGGGTGGAGCGGTAGTTCTGCTCCAGCAGGATCGTGGTGGCGTCGGGGTAGTCGCGCTCGAACTCCACGATGTTGCGGATCGTGGCGCCGCGGAAGGCGTAGATCGACTGGTCCGCGTCGCCCACCACGCAGAGTTCTGCCGGCGGGAGCTCGCCGCCCGCCTTGCCGACGAGCTCGCGCACCAGCGTGTACTGGGCGTGGTTCGTGTCCTGGTACTCGTCGACCAGGACGTGGCGGAAGCGGCGGCGGTAGTGCTCGGCCACGTCCGGGAAGTTCTGGAGGAGCTCGACCGTCCTCATGATGAGGTCGTCGAAGTCGAGCGAGTTCGACTCGCCCAGGCGCCGTTGGTAGACCGTGTAGACCTCGGCGACGCGGCGCTCCAGGTCGTTCGTGGCCTGGGCGGTGGCGGTCTCGGGGTCGACGAGCTCGTTCTTGAGGTTCGAGATGTGCACGGCCAGGGTGCGGGCCGCGTACTTCTTCGGGTCGAGGTCGAGGTCGCGGGCGACGAGCGTGATGAGCCGGCGCGTGTCGTCGCTGTCGTAGATCGAGAAGCTCGACGACATGCCCAGGGTCTTCGCCTCGCGGCGCATGACGCGGACGCACATCGAGTGGAACGTCGACACCCACATCGAGCGGGCGCGGGCGCCCACCATGTCGGCGACGCGCTCCTTCATCTCCGCGGCGGCCTTGTTCGTGAACGTGATGGCCATGATCTCGCCGGGGTGCACGTCACGTTCCGCGAGCAGGTACGCGATCCGCCTGGTGAGGACGCGCGTCTTGCCGGAGCCGGCGCCCGCCACCACGAGCAGCGGTGAGCCGGCGTGCTCGACGGCACGGCGCTGCGCGGGGTTCAGGTCGTCGAGCAGGTGGCCCGCGCGGGAAACGGGGGGACTTGAGGGCAAGTCGAACAAGGCGCTCATCGTTCATCCACGGTACCGGGCGGCACCGACAAAACCCGTACCCGCCCGACCACGTGTTCGAGCGGTCACCGGTTCCGGTGTCCCACCTGGTGAGCCCGTCGCCCGCGGGCTTGGCGGCCGGTGCGGGTTCTGTGCAACACTGGATCCATGCGCGCGACGTCTTTCGAGTTTTTTTACGGGACCCGGACTCCGGCTCCCGTGGTCGCCTAGCGCTGACAAGCCACCACGAAGCCCCGGAGTCCTCGGACCCCGGGGCTTCGCTGCTTCCGGGCCAGGGCTCGAAGAGTCGAGAGGTCACCACCGATGGACATCACCACCGAGCCGGACATCGACCAGCTGCGCCAGGAGATCGACCACCTGGACGCGGAGATACTGCGCCTCGTGCAACGACGCGTCGAGGTGTCCAAGGTCATCGGCGCGGCCAGGATGGCGGCCGGCGGCACGAAGATCGTGCACAACCGCGAGATCGACGTCCTCAACCGCTACCGGCCGCTCGGCCCCGAGGGCAAGGACCTCGCGATGATCCTGCTCAAGATGGGCCGCGGCCCGCTCGGCAGGTAGTCCTCGCCCGGCCCGGCGTCACAGCACGCCGGGCCAGAACGGCTCCAGGGCAGCCAGAACGCGCCCGAGGTCCGCGTCCACGAGCTGGGTGTCGTCCGGCACGTAGGCCAGCGGGTCCTCGATCAACGGTTCCGGCAGCCGCAGCAGCCCCTCGGCCAGCGCGTGCAGGCACAGCGCCGAGTAACCGCGCAGATAACCGCCCTCCTGGGTGAGGACCACGCGCGTCCCGTACGACGCCACCCGCCGTCCGATCTCGCGGTAACCAACGGCCGTGAGGTTGTGGCGGCCGTTGGGGTCGAACGCGGACCCGTCGAACCCGGACGCGCACACCAGCAGGTCCGGTGCGAAGTCGCGCAGCAGAGGGAAAGCGATCTCGTCGAGCGCGCGCAGGTACGCCGTGTCGCCCGCACCCAGGGACAGCTCGATGTTGACGTTCCGCCCGTTGGCGCCAACCTCCGACGGTGCGCCCGTCTGCGGGTGGTTCGTGCCCCACGGCCCGTGCCGCATGTGCACCGAGATCGTCAGCACGTCCGGACGGTCGTAGAACACCTCCTGCGTGCCGTTGCCGTGGTGGACGTCCCAGTCCAGCACGGCGACCCGCATCCCCTGCCGCCTCGCGGTCTCCGCCACCAGCGCCGCGTTGTTCACGAAGCAGTAGCCGTCGGCCATGTCCGGCTGCGCGTGGTGCCCCGGAGGCCGTACGAGTGCGTACGCGAGTGGTGCACCCGATTCCAGCGCGGCCAGCGCGGTCCCGGCCGCCGCGCACGCCGCACGCCACGTCTCCGGCCCCACGACCGTGTTCACTTCCAGCGCCACACGCTCCGAGACGCGCAACGAGTCCAGGTATCCCGCCGTGTGCACGCGCAGGAGTTCGTCGACGGAGGCATGCCGTCCCTCGTGCCACGTGAGGTGCGGCGCCACCGGACCGTGCGTCAGCGCGTACCGGAACGTGCGCAACCGCGCGGCGTTCTCCGGGTGCGGTTCGGCGACGTCCAGCCACGGCCAGGAGCCCGGCAGCTCCCACAGACCCTCGCCGGCGTCGTGCTCGAGGCAGTCGTCGTGCCAGAACATGTCCACGTCACTCGGATATCAGGGCGATCACGGATGGTCCACCGAAAAATTCTCGGGGCACACTGGAGGCATGGGCCTCATCGCCGCACTGATCGCCATCGCCGGCCTGCTCGCCGCCTTGGCGCACGACGCATACCTGTACCTGCTCGGTTCGGCCGCGAACAAGAAGGGCCTCTCCGGGGCGCCCGTCTCGCAGTTCGTCCGCGGCCGGTGGAAGACCGCGATCATCGCGACCGCCGGCGCCGCGATCGGCCTGCTCATCACCAACGGGGACACGGTCGCCGCCGACGTGATCGGCGCGCTGGTCGCCGGTGGCAGCGGCCTGGTCGCGATCAACGGCGTGCAGAAGACGCACAAGCAGCTGAACAGCGGTCAAGCGCAACTCCCGCCCCGCTAGGAATTCCACACGATCGAGTGTCACTCATCCCGAACACCCCCATTTGGTGAGTTCGGTACCTCCGCACGGCCCTACTCTGGTTGCGTCGCAGAGGGGTGTCGGGATGAACGAACTGCCGGGCAAACATCGTCTCGACGACGGAGTCGCGCAGCCGCTACGAACGGATGGCCGACCCGTCGCCGGGGGCGACCGCATCCCCTTTCCCCGCCGTCACCAGCCCGATCCGCTGCAGGACACGGACGGGCTGCGGAAGTTCAACATCGGCCTGGTGCCCGCGTCGGTCACGCCGCCGCGCACCTGGAAGGGCGCGGCCTGGTTCGCCGTCGTGTCGTCGGTGCTCGTGCTGGTCGGCCTGACCATCGCCGCGGCCAAGCTGGTGGGCGGCGGCGGTGACGTCGAGCAGGTCGGCCTGCCCGGCTACCCGTCGGACGTGCCGCTGATCTCCCAGCTGCCCACCGGCGGCACCAGCACCCCGTCGGCCACCGGCACGCGCCCGTCGGCCGCCGGCACCGGCCAGGCCGCTCCCGCACCGGGCACCGGCTCCAGCGGCACGGCCGGCACCAGCGGCCGGGCGACCGCCACGGGCGCCTCGCCGTCCGGTACGGCGCCGCCCGTCGTCACGACGATGCCGGTCACGCAGGCCCCCGTCGTCGACGGCACCCAGATCGCCCAGCGGACCGAGGACTTCTACAGCGAGATGGTGGCGAACGCCGACACCGCCCTCGCCCTGACCACGGACACCGTGCGTTCGAACGCCGGCACGCTGCTGGAGGGCAGGCTCGCCGACATCTCGGCGATCGAGGTGAAGGAGATCGCCGTCGACCCCGGCAAGGGCATCACCGTCAGCCTGCTGCAGGTGACGAAGAAGGACGGCTCGGTCAGCACGGAGAAGCGCGAGCTCAGCTTCACGCCCGGCACCCTGCCGCTGATCAACGGTGAACGGTTGAAGCCCGGCGGCTGACGCGGGCTCAAGATCGCGGTCGGAGTTACCGAACGTAGTAGGTAGCACCTTCGAGCGATTCCTGAGCACCGCTGAACGCCACGGACGAATGAAACCCGTTCAGAAGCTGGCGTCACTGGGCGAGGCCACGGTACGTCTTCAGGTGACCACGGACAGTACGGAGGCCGAGACCAGTGCAGCGTCCCGCGACGACCGGCCGGCGGCACACCCGCACAGGGTCGATCAGCGTGGCTGAGCTGATCAAGCAGCAGCCGATGCGCATCCCGTCCCACGAGGAAGCCGCGACCGACGCCCTCGTCACCTCGCTGCTCGGTCCGACCGAGAACATGACGGCGACGACGGCCGTCATCCCGGTCGTCCCCGGCAGGCGCCGCCGGTCGAAGAAGAGCCGCGCCGCCAAGGCCGTCGGCCTGCTGGCCGGCGCCGTTCTGCTCGTCGCGTCCGCCACGGGCGCGGCGGTCCTCGCGAGCAAGCGCCCCGCGAACACCGGCATCCCGTACTCCGAACGTCCCGTCGCGCTGTCCGGCGCGAGCGCGCTGCGCCCGGACGTCCTGTCGGCCCATCTGCCGGACGAGCGCCCGTCGCCACCGCTGCCCACCGTCGCCGCGCCGATGCCGCAGCCGTCCGAGCTGCTGCTCCAGGCACCGGAGCCGGCCACGCCCGAGGTTTCGGTCGGCCCCCAGCCGCAGGTCGACGTGGTGAAGCGGTTCTACGAGCTGCTCACGACGAAGCCGAACTCGGCGGCCAAGCTGCTGTCACCTGACCTCGTCGGCGCGAATCCCAAGGAGTTCGTCGCGGCCTGGGGAATGATCAAGACGGTGAACGTCGACCAGACGTCGGTCCGGTCGGACGG
>JASLAV010000375.1 GCA_030146905.1 Lentzea sp.
CCGCCCAGCAGCCACCAATCCGCAGAATAGTGCACACCGGGCTTTGCGCAGCCTTCTTTGGGGTTTTTCCTAAAGTCGAACGCACGCTCGCCGCGTCGTTGACACGGCCGGAGAGGGTCGTTCAGGATGGTCGAGGCCGACCCACGAATTCCCGGCGCCGATCGAGAATCGGATTGCGCGCAGATCGGGAGCCGACGAGTTTTCGGTGTTCAATTCCGGAGGAGAATCCCGATGAGCACACTCGACACCTCGTCGACCGGGCTCGCAGCCCTGCTGTCGCCGGGGGCGGTGCGGTCCACGGTGCTGCCCGTCGTGCGGCAGCGGGTCTCCGACCTGGAGCCGACCCTGGCCAGGATCTGCCTCTACCACCTCGGCTTCACCGACGAACGCGGTGACCCCGGCGGTGCGGGGAGCGGCAAACTGACCCGCGCGGCCCTGATGACGGCGGCGGCGCAGGGAGTCGGCCTGCGTCCGGAGGACGTCCGGTACCAGGCGGCGGCGCTGGAGCTGCTGCACAACTCGACCCTGGTCCACGACGACATCATCGACGCGGACGAGCTGCGGCGAGGCCGGCCGGCCGCGTGGAAGGTGTTCGGCACCGACCTGGCCATCCTGGCGGGGGACGCGTTGCAGGCCCTCGCGCTGCAGGTGGTCGTCGACGACCCCGGCCCCGGCCGCGCGGAGATCTCCAGCGCGTTCGCGGAAGCCCTCCGCCTGGTGCTCGCCGGACAGTCCCGCGAGTTCACCGTCCGGCTGGGACCGGGCGGCGGCATCGCGGAGTACGTCCGGATCGTGGAGGAGAAGACGTCCGCGCTGCTGGAGTGCGCACTGGTGACGCCGGCACTGCGGGCGGGCAGCCAGGAGCACGTCCTGGCCGCCCTGCGCGGTGCGGGCAGGCACCTGGGCCTCGCCTTCCAGATCGCCAACGACGTCGAGGACATCTGGGGCGACCCCGCGGTGACCGGCAAACCCGTCCGCGGCGACATCCAGCGGCGCAACCCGTCGTTCCCGGTGCTGGCGGCGTTCTCCGCCGACGGCCCGGCAGGCGAGCGGCTGCGCGAGCTGTGGCACGCCGACGGCACCACGACCGCACACCTGCAGGAGATGGCCGACCTCACCGAGGAGACCGGCGGCCGCCACACGGCCGAGCAGCGGTCCCGCGGCCATCTCGGCACGGCTCTGGAGCACCTCGGACGAGCCGGGCTGTCCCCGGCCGCGTCCGCCGAACTGACCGCCCTGTTCGACCGCATCGTCAACCGCACGGCATGACCCGTGACTCCCGGAGGTCGTCAGTGAGTACCCCGGCTCAACTGCCTTTCGACCAGCCGAACGTGCTGCAGCTCGCGCCGCGGTTGCGCGAGTTGCAGTCCCAGGGCTCGGTCCACCGGGTTCGCACCGCCGACGGCGGCGACGCCTGGCTGGTCACCGGTCACGCCCAGGTGAGGCAGTTGCTCGACGACGACCGGCTCGGCCGCTCCAACCCCGATCCGGAGGCGCCGAAGGACGGCGGTTCGGCGCTCCTCGCCAGCCTCCTGGGGAGTTTCGCCACCGACCACGCCCGGATGCGCGCCCTGCTGGAGCCGCACTTCTCACCCGAGCGCATGGCGGAGCTGCGACCGTACGTCGAGAAGCAGACCGGGCAGCTCCTGGACCAGCTGGCCGAGCGGACGCCACCGGTGGACCTGCGCGAGGCGGTGGCGCTGTCGCTGCCGATCCAGGTGATGTGCGAGTGGCTGGGCGTGCCGCAGGAGGACAAGGACCGGTTCGGCGGCTGGACCCGGGACGCCGCGAACGTCAGCGACCCGGTCCGATCCAAGCAGGGGCTCGGCGGGTTGTTCGGCTACTGCAAGCAGCTCATCGCCGACAAGCGGCGGAATCCGGGCGACGACGCGATCTCCAGGATCTGCGCGACCGGGGGGATCACCGACGACGAGGCCCTCGGACTGACGGCGTTGCTGCTGTTCGGCGGATATGAGACCACGGTGGCCCGGATCGGCACCTGTGTGTTGCTGTTGCTGGCCGACCTCGACCAGTGGCGGGCGCTCGTGGACGACCCCGGGCTCGTTCCCGGCGCCGTCGAGGAGACCCTGCGGAGGTCCATGCCGAACCCGCACAACGGCGGCATGCCCCGGTACGCGCTGACGGACTTCGAGATCGACGGGGTCGCCATCACCACCGGCGACTTCGTGCTGCTGAACGTCATCGCGGCCAACCACGACGAGAAGGCCTTCGCCGGTGCCGACCGGGTCGACGTCACGCGCGACACCGCGGGCAGCCTCGCGTTCGGGTACGGCGCGTACGACTGCGTGGGCGCGGCGCTGGCGCGGATGCAGCTGCAGGTGGTGCTCACGCAGCTCGTCACGCGGTTCCCGGCGATGCGCCTGGCCGTCGGTGTGGACGAGCTGGAACTGCGCCGCGACACGCTGATCGGCGGACTGGTCGAACTCCCCGTGACCTGGTGATTGGGAACCTGATGCTGCACAAGATATCCGCGGGCGTCGTCACGAGGAGCCCGCACTCGATCCGCTCGTACCTGCTGCTGATGCGGCTGGACAGGCCGACGGGGTACGTCCTCTACCTGCTGCCGGGACTGTGGGCCGTCGTCTTCGCCTCCGGGACGCGACCGGACCTGCTGTCGGTGGCGGCCGTCGCCGTCGCCGCGGTGCTGATCCGCGGCTTCGCCTGCGCGAGCAACGACGTCACCGACAAGGAGATCGACGCCCGCGTCGCCCGCACCGTGGGGCGGCCCGTCGCGGCGGGGACGATCAGCGTGCGGAACGGGATCCTCTGGGCCGCCGCGCAGGCCCTCGTCGCACTGCTGGTCCTCGCGGTGGCGAACGTCGGGACGGCCTTGGTCGCGCTGGCCACGTACCCGCTGATCGTCGCGTACCCCTTCATGAAGCGCTTCTTCGTCTGGCCCTCGGCGTTCCTCGGGCTGGTGATGAGCACCTACGTGTTCGTCGGCTGGACGGCGGCGACCGGGAACGCCGACTACCCGCTCCCGGTGTACGGCCTGTACGCGGCGGGAGCCTTCTGGACCATGATCCACGACGCGATCTACTCCCACCAGGACAAGGAGTACGACCGGAAGATCGGGGTCAAGTCCTCCGCCCTGCTGTTCGGCGGGGCCACCAAGGCGTGGCTGTCGGTCTTCATCGTCCTCAGCGTCGCCGGCGTGGTGTGGGCCGGTTCGCTCACGCCGATCGGGTGGGCCTTCTACGTGGTCGTCGTGCTGGCGGCGAGCTACCTGTCCTACCTGGTCTTCCGGGTGGACCTGGACGATCCGAAGGCGTGCTGGGACACGTTCGTCGCCAACACCAACTACGGCTGGATCGTGCTCGCGGCCGTGATCGCCGGGCAGTTCACATGAGCGGCTCGATGTGGCAGGGGAGCGGCGTCGACCTGGACGCCTACCTGACCCGCGTGGGTTACGAGGGCGACGTGGCCGCGGACCTGTCCACGTTGCGGCGCCTGCACACCGCCCACGTCGACGCGATCCCGTTCGACAACCTCGACGCGCTGCTCGGGCGAGCGGCGGTGCCGCTCGACCTGGACAGCGTCCAGGAGAAGATCGTGCGGCAGGGCCGCGGAGGCTGGTGCCTCGAACAGGTCGTGCTGATGGCGGCCGTGCTGGACCGCATCGGGTTCACGTTCACGGCGTTCGCCGGCAGGACGCGGATCCGCACCGGGAACAGGTTCGGTCCCGCCCTGCACGTCGCGCTCCTCGTCGACGTGGAAGGCGAACGCTGGCTCCACGACGTGAGCTTCGGTGCCCACGGGCTGCACGAGCCGATCCGGTTCGCCGGGAACGCGCGGCTCGACGGCGACTTCTCGTTCGACCTCGTGCGGGAGCCGAGCGGTGAGCACGTGCTGCGGTTCCTGCGGCCGGAGGGACCGGCGGAGCTCTACGGCTTCACCACGGACGTGCGCTACCCGTCGGACTTCGAGCTCCTCAACCACTTCTGCCTCACGCACCCGCGCTCGCCGTTCAACCACCGCATGATCCTCCAGCGCACGAGGCCCGAGGTGAGGCACCTCCTCGTCGGCACCTCGCTCACCGAACTCCGGCCGGGAGCACCGGCGACGGTCCGCGAGCTCGACGAGACCGAGGCGCTGTCCGCTCCCGAGCAGATCTTCGGGATCACGGTGGAACCAGGCGACATCCAGACACTCCGGAAGACCTTGGCCGGCCCATGACGCGCACACTGCTGGTGGACAACTACGACTCGTACACCTTCAACCTGTACCAGCTGATCGCCGAGATCAACGGCCAGGAGCCGGTCGTCGTGGTCAACGACGACCCCGCGCTGCTCGACCTGCGGCTGGAGGAGTTCGACAACATCGTCGTCTCGCCCGGTCCCGGCCGGCCGCAGAACTCCCGCGACGTCGGCCTCGTCGGGGAGCTGTTGCGGCGCACCACGTTGCCGGTGCTGGGTGTCTGCCTCGGCCACCAGATCATCGGGCACCTGGCGGGCGCGACCGTGTCCTCCGCGCCGGAGCCGCGGCACGGTCACCTCGCCAAGGTCTCCCACGACGGGGACCCGCTGTTCGCCGGGGTGCCTCGTGAGTTCGTCGCGGTGCGGTACCACTCGCTGTGCGTGCAGGAGCCCCTGCCGGAGGAGCTCGTCCCGATCGCGTGGGCGGACGACGGCGTGCTGATGGCGTTGCGGCACAAGGACCTGCCGCAGTGGGGCGTGCAGTTTCACCCCGAGTCGGTCGCCTCCGGGTACGGCAGGGAGATCCTGCGGAACTTCGCCGAGCTCACGCACCGGGCTCGCGGGTCCGGGGAACTGGGGCTCATCAGCACCGTCGTCCCGACCGCCGCCGACGCCGAGTCCGTCTTCCTGGAGCTGTTCGGCGAGAGCCCCGACTGCTTCTGGCTCGACAGCAGCCGGGTCGAGGAAGGCCTGTCCCGGTTCTCGTTCCTGGGCGACACGTCCGGCCCGCTCAGCGAGGTCGTGACCTACCGCACCGGCAGCGGGGTGGTGCGGGTGCGCGACGCCGCCGGCGTCCGCGACGTCCCCGGCACCGTGTTCGACTTCCTGGAGCGGCGGCTGCGCGAGCGGCGGGTTCCCGACACGACCCTGCCGTTCAACCTGACCGGCGGGTATGTCGGCTACTTCGGGTACGAGCTCAAGGCCGAATGCGGTGCCACGGCCGGCCACACCGCCGAAACCCCGGACGCCGCTTGGATGTTCGCCGACCGGATCGTCGCGGTCGACCACCAGGAGGGGCTGACCTACCTGGTCGCCGTGCACGAGGAGGCGACCCGGCGCGACGCCCGGGAATGGGTGGACCGGACGGCGACCGTCCTCACCGGACTGCGCCCAGCCGGGGACGAGGTCCCCGGCGACGAACCCTGCGCGCCTCCTGACGCCGAGGAACACCTGGTCCGCGACCGGGACCAGTACCTGGCGGACATCGCGGAGTGCCAACGCCAGCTGCGACTGGGCGAGAGCTACGAGATCTGCCTGACGAACAAGCTGCACCTGCCGTTCCGCGACGACGACACCTCGTTCTACCGGCGGCTGCGCCGGGCGAACCCGGCGCCGTACGCCGCGCTGGTGCGCCTCGGCGACATGACGGTCTTCTGCTCGTCACCGGAACGCTTCCTGCGCATCGAGCGGGACGGCGCGGTCACCAGCAAGCCGATCAAGGGCACCGCTCCCCGCGACGCCGACCCCGTGCGCGACGCCGAGATCGCCGCCACCCTCGCCTCGAGCGCCAAGACGCAGGCCGAGAACCTGATGATCGTCGACCTGCTGCGCAACGACCTGGGCAGGGTGTGCGAGGTGGGCAGCATCGACGTC
>JASLAV010000406.1 GCA_030146905.1 Lentzea sp.
GTCCGACGCCGGGTCCGAGATCCACGACTACTTCCTCGGCAGCCTGGTGCCGAAAGCTCTTTTCCGGCACCGGATCCCGATCTTGCCGCTGCCGCGCGACCTGGTGCTGCAGTTCGTCCACGCCGACGACGTGGCCGACGCGCTGGTCCGGATCCTGAGGCGCAGGCCGCACGGCGCGGTGAACCTGGTGTCCGAGCCGGTCGTCACTCCGCGTGCACTCGCCGGGGTGCTGGGTGGCCGGCACGTCGCCGTTCCTGGGAGGCTGTTGCGCACCGCGGCGAACCTGAGCTGGCACCTCCGGCTGCAACCCACGCCGCCGGGATGGGTTGATCTAGCTCTGAAATCGCCGCTGCTGGACGCGACGCGTGCCCGGACAGAACTGGGCTGGGAGCCCCGGTACGACGCGGAGGAGGCGCTTCGGGCGCTTCTGCGGGGAATCGGGGAAGGTGATCACGTCCCGGCCAGCCCGGTGTTGTGAAGCGCTTCTCTGAGTAGCGTTTCAAGCCGTTTCTCTCGGCTAACTCTCCTCTATGGACCAGCTGTTCGACGCAGTGCTGTTCGACCGTGACGGCACCCTCATAGAGGACGTTCCGTACAACGGCGATCCGGCTCGCGTCACCCCGATGCCCGGCGCGCTGGAGGCGCTGGACACCCTGCGAGCCCGTGGACTGCGCACGGGCGTGGTGAGCAACCAGTCGGGTATCGGGCGCGGTCTGCTCACCGAGGCGCAGGTCGCCGCCGTGAACGCGCGCGTCGAGGAACTGCTCGGCCCGTTCGGCACGTGGCAGATCTGCCCGCACCAGCCGGAAGACGCCTGCGCGTGCCGAAAACCGGCCCCCGGGATGGTCCTCGCGGCCTGCGAGGCACTGGACGTCAGTCCCGCGCGCACGATGTTCGTGGGGGACATCGGGTCCGACGTGGAGGCGGCGCAGGCCGCCGGTGCTGTACCCGTCCTGGTCCCGACCGCGGTGACCAGGGCGGAAGAGGTCGAACGGGCCCCGCACACCGCCCCCGACCTCCTGACCGTGATCGGGATGATCCGGTGAGAACGCTGGTCGCGCGACTCGACAGCGATGGTGACGTGCTGCTGGCGGGACCGGCGGTGCGCGCGGCGGCCACGGCCGGTGACGTGGTGTTCCTCTGTGGACCGAACGGTGTGCACGCCGCGGAGCTGCTGCCGGGCGTGAGCCGGATCGTCGAGTGGGAGTGCCCGTGGATCGCGAACCCCGCGCCCGAGGTGCGGCCGTTCGACGTCGAGGCCATCACCGCGCTGCTGCACGGCATTCGCGCTGACGTGGCATTGATCCTCACCTCTTTCCACCAGAGCCCGCTGCCGCTGGCACTGCTGTTGCGGCTGGCCGGCGTCCCCAGGATCGTGGCGCGGTCCACCGACTACCCGGGATCGCTGCTGGACGTGCGCCTCACCGAGGAGCGCGACATCCCCGAAGCGTTGCGAGCGCTCGAAGTAGCGCGGGCCGCGGGGTTCGAACTGCCGGAGGGCGACGACGGCGGGCTCGCCGTCGTCGACCCTCCCGATACCGATCTGGACCACCCGTACGTGGTCGTCCACCCCGGTGCGTCGGCGCCCGCCCGCACCTGGTCACCCGACCGGTGGGCGAAAGCCGTGGTCGCACTGACCGCTGCCGGGTACCGCGTCGTCGTGACGGGAGGTCCGGCGGAGGCCGGGCTCACCGCACACGTCGCGGGCGCGTGCGGAACCGATCTCGGCGGGCGCACCAGCTTCCGCGAGCTGAGCGGGGTGCTGGCGCGTGCGGACGCGGTCGTGGTCGGCAACACCGGCCCCGCCCACCTCGCGGCCGCCGTCGGCACCCCGGTCGTCTCGCTGTTCGCCCCGGTCGTGCCCGCCTCGCGGTGGGCGCCGCACGGCAGGCACGTGCTGCTGGGCGACCAGAACGCGCCGTGCCGCGGCACGAGGGCGCGCGAATGTCCGATACCGGGTCACCCCTGCCTGGACCTGGTCGATCCGGCCGACGTCGTGGCGGCGGTCGCGGAGGTGACGGCGTGAGGATCCTGCTGTGGCACGTGCACGGCTCCTGGACGCACTCGTTCGTCCAGGGCGGGCACGAGTACCTGGTTCCCGGCCCGCCGCACGGCATCGGGCTCGCGGGACGGCCCTGGCGGGCGACCGAGGTCCCATCACCCGACGTGGACGCCGATGTGGTGGTCGTGCAGCGGCTGGAGGAACTGTCCCAGGTGCCGCAGGGCGTGCCGGTGGTGTACCTGGAGCACAACACGCCGAGCGCGCCGGCCCAGCAGCACCCGCTGGCCGACTGGGACGGGACCCTGGTCCACGTCACGCACTTCAACGACCTGATGTGGGACTGCGGCAGCACCAGGACCGTCGTGATCGAGCACGGCGTCGTCGACCCCGGACCGCTGTACTCCGGTGAGCTCCCGCGCGCGGCCGCCGTGATCAACGATCCCGTGCGGCGCGGGCGGATCGTCGGCACCGACCTGCTGCCGCGGTTCGACCCCATCGACGTGTTCGGCATGAAGACCGAGGAGATCGGCGGCATGGGGGACCACGACCTCGTGTCGCTGCACCGGGAACTGGCACGCCGGCGCGTCTACGTGCACACCCCGCGCTGGACGTCGCTCGGGTTGTCGTTGCTGGAGGCGATGCACATCGGCATGCCGGTGGTCGCGCTGGCGAGCACGGAGGCGTTCCGTGCCGTGCCACCGGAAACCGGTGCCATCTCGACGGACGTGGAGGAGTTGGCGCGTGCGACGCGGGAGCTGCTGGCTGATCCGGCCCTCGCGAAGGAGAAAGGACGACGGGCTCGCGAGTTCGCGCTGGCCCACTACGGACTCGACGCGTTCCTGGGCAACTGGGACGCGCTGCTGAAGGAGGTGATCGGATGAGGATCGCGATGGTGTCGGAGCACGCCAGTCCGCTGGCGGCTCTGGGCGGCGCCGACGCGGGAGGCCAGAACGTCCACGTGGCCGCTCTCGCCGCGGCGATGGTCCGCCGAGGTCATGAGGTCGTGGTCTACACGAGGCGCGACGCACGCGACCTGGCGCTCCGGGTCGACACCCCCGACGGCTACGAGGTCGTGAACGTGCCGGCGGGACCCGCCGACCACCTGCCCAAGGACGACCTCCTGCCGCACATGGCCGACTTCGCCCGCTTCCTGCGGCAGGACTGGTCGCCGGACGTGGTGCACAGCCACTTCTGGATGTCCGGGCTGGCCTCGGTGCTCGCCACCAGGGAGTCCCGCGTCCCCGTCGTCCACACCTACCACGCCCTCGGCACGGTGAAGCGGCGCCACCAGGGCGCGCAGGACACCAGCCCGCCCGACCGGATCACCGTGGAGCGCCTGGTGGGGCGCGAGGCCGCCGCCGTCGCCGCCACGTGCGAGGACGAGGTGCGGGAGCTGACCGCGATGGGCCTGTGGCGGTCCAAGATCACTGTCGTGCCGTGCGGTGTCGACACGAAGCTGTTCACGACGAACGGCCCTGCGGCACAACGCACCGCGCCACGCCGGATCGTGTCGGTCGGGCGCCTGGTGCCGCGCAAGGGCTTCGACGACCTGATCGCCGCGCTGCCGCAGGTTCCCGACACCGAGCTGGTGATCGCCGGAGGCTCCGGCGACGTGCGCGAGGACCCCGAGGCACGACGACTTCTCGCCTGCGCCAAGAGCCACGGCGTCGCGAACCGCGTGCACCTGGCGGGACAGGTGGACCGCGCGGACATGCCCGCCCTGTTGCGCTCAGCGGACGTCGTGGCGTGCGTGCCCTGGTACGAACCGTTCGGCATCGTGCCGTTGGAGGCCATGGCCTGCGGTGTGCCGGTGGTGGCGTCGGCGGTCGGTGGTCTGACCGACACCGTCGTCCACGGCGTCACGGGCGTGCTGACACCGCCCCGTGACCCGCGACTGCTCGGACGGGCGCTGCGCCAAGTCTTGGCGGACCGCTCGCGCTCCATGACCTACGGCATCGCCGGCCGCGACCGCGTCGAGGCGCGGTACACGTGGGACGAGGTCGCGACCCACACCGAGCTGATCTACCAGCGCGTGTGCGCGACCGCCGGGCTGGCGGTGGCGCGATGAGCCTGGAGAGCCACCTGGACGACCTGACCGAGACGCTGGCGGGCCTGCGGGTCCAGGCACCGCGCGTGCACAGGTGGGGGAGGGAGCTCGCCCGCCTGCTGCTGGACGGCGGCAGGCTGCTCGCGGCGGGCAACGGCGGATCCGCCGCCGAGGCCCAGCACCTCACCGCGGAGCTCGTCGGCCGCTACCGCCACGACCGCGCGCCGTTCTCCGCCCTGGCGCTGTGCTCGGAGACCTCCAGCGTCACCGCGATCGCGAACGACTACGGCTACGACCAGGTCTTCGCCCGCCAGGTGACGGCACACGCCCGTCCCGGCGACGTGGTGGTGCTGCTGTCCACCAGCGGCAAGAGCCAGAACCTGCTGGAGGCCGCACGCGCGGCGAGACTGGCGGGCGCGATCGTCTGGGCGTTGACCGGACCGCTGCCCAACCCGCTGGCGGCGCTGGCCGACGACACGCTCGCCCTTCCGGGCGAGGCCTGCAACGTCCAGGAGGCGCAACTGGTGGCCGTGCACGCGTTGTGCGAGGCGTTCGAGGCCGCTCTGCCGGTGGCGTACCGGAGGGCGTCGTGAAACTGGTCGTGGTGGGTGACTCCCTGCTCGACGTCGACGTCGAGGGCACCGTCGACCGGCTGTGCCCCGACGCCCCCGCTCCCGTGCTCGACGTGGTCGCCGAGCACGCCAGGCCCGGCGGCGCCGCGCTGGCGGCCACGATGGCCGCGCGCGACGGCGTCGACGTGACGCTGGTCAGCGCGTTGTCCGACGACGAGGCGGGGGAGCGGCTGCGGTCGCTGATCGAGGTGCCCGGCATGTTCGGGCGCGTCGACTCCATTCCGGTGAAGACGCGGTTGCGTTGCGACGGAACGTCTTTGGCGCGCGTGGACCGGGGTGGCGCGTCAGGCCCGCCGCAGGTCACCGACGACATGCTGGACGCGGTGCTGTCGGCGGACTTCGTGCTGGCGTCCGACTACGGCCGCGGATTGCTCCGCGACGAACGGCTGCGGTCGGTGCTCACCCGAGTCCCGGTCGTCTGGGACCCGCATCCGCGCGGGCCGGAGCCGGTGCCGGGCGTGCGCCTCGCGACACCGAACCTGTCGGAGGCCAAGGCCTTCAGCGGGACGGACGACGCGGACGAAGCCGCCGGCAGGCTCCTGGAGCGGTGGCGGGCCAGGGCCGTCGTGGTGACGCTCGGCAGCGACGGCGCGGTGCTCCACTGTGGAGGGACGCCGGTCGCCGTGCCCGCACCGGTGGTGTCGTCGGCCGACCCGTGCGGAGCGGGGGACCGGTTCGCCGTGACGGCGGCCGTCCGGCTCGCCGCCCGCGCCCCGTTCGACGAGGCGGTCGCCGGCGCGGTGGCGTCCGCGGCCGAGTTCCTGAACCGCGGCGGCATCTCGGGCATGCGCGCGCCACTGCCGTCCACTGTGGACGAGGTGCGCAGGCGCGGCGGAACCGTCGTGGCCACCGGCGGGTGCTTCGACGTGCTGCACCCCGGGCACGTCCGGATGCTGGCCGCCGCCAGGGCGCTGGGCGACTGCCTGGTGGTCTGCCTCAACTCCGACCAGTCGGTGCGGCGGCTGAAGGGCGAGGGTCGTCCCGTCAACCGCCAGGAGGAGCGGATCGAGGTGCTGCGCGCGCTCGAGTCCGTGGACGACGTGGTCGTGTTCGGGGAGGACACCCCGGAGAACGTGCTGGGCCGGCTGCGCCCTGACGTGTGGGTGAAGGGCGGGGACTACACCGCCGAGCTGCTGCCGGAGGCCGAGGTCGTGCGGCGCTGGGGTGGACGAACCGTCGTCGTGCCGTACCACCGGGGTCATTCGACGACCGAGATCCTGTCGAGGAGGGCTTGATGCAGGGCAACGTGCTGGTGACCGGAGGCGCTGGAGGGCTGGGAGCCGCCGTGGTCGAGGCGGTGCGCGCCGCGGGGGCGACGCCGCTGGTGCTCGACAAGTCGGCGCCGGACGAGGCCGACTTCGAGCTGGTCGACCTCGCGGACGGCCGATCGGCGGAAGCCGCCGTGCGCACGCTCGCCGAACGGCACGGTGGCTTCAGCGCGGTCGTGACCGCCGCCGGGATCGACCGGTGCGGGACGCTGGCGGAGGTGCCGGCCGACGAGTGGGAGCAGGTCGTCAAGGTCAACCTGTTCGGCACGGCCGCGGTGATCAGGGCGGCGTTGCCGTTCATGGAGAACGGGCGCGTGGTGACGGTCGCGTCCACGCTCGGGCTGCGCGCCGTCAGCGACGCGACGGCCTACTGCGCCTCGAAGTTCGGCGTCGTCGGCTTCACCCGCGCGCTC
>JASLAV010000415.1 GCA_030146905.1 Lentzea sp.
CGACGGTCCCGGCGGGAACACGTACGTGCCGCGGGACAGGTACTCCTTGATGATGTCGTTCTGCGTCGTGCCGGCGAGCGCCGACGGGTCGGCGCCCTGCTCCTCGGCCACGGTGACGTAGAGCGCGAGCAGCCACATGGCCGTCGCGTTGATCGTCATCGACGTGTTGGCGGTGCCGAGCGGGATCTGGTCGAAGAGCTGCCGCATGTCGCCGATGTGGCTGACCGGCACGCCGACCTTGCCGACCTCGCCCTTCGCGAGCTCGTCGTCGGGGTCGTAGCCGGTCTGCGTCGGCAGGTCGAACGCCACCGACAGACCGGTCTGGCCCTTCGCGAGGTTCCGCCGGTAGAGCGCGTTGGAAGCCGCCGCCGAGGAGTGACCCGCGTACGTGCGCATCACCCAGGGGCGGTCGCGTTCGCGGTCAGCTGGGTACGGCACAGCAACCTCCCACATCGTCGTTCTCCGGAGCGTACTGGCCGGTAACCACTGCGGCGCGTGCGCTTGCTCACTGAATCGAGACCAGAAAGAGCATGATGAGGAGGTGACGGGGATCTACCAGACCGTGATCGTCTTCGCGGCGCTCGGCCTGCTGGCGCTGGTGCTCAGGTACTTCGCGGGCAACGACAGGCGGCCCGTGCCGGATCTGGACGGCACGGACTTCGGCTTGCTGAGCGAGGTGGCGGTCGTGCCCACGGAGGAGGCCGCGAACGTCCTGGTGCAGAAGCTGAAGCGCAACGGCGTGCGCGCCACGCGTTCGCGGAACGCCCCTTACCGGGTGATGGTGTTCCCGGCGGACGTCGCGAACGCGCGGCTCGTACTCAAGACCTAAGAGGTGACGCGCTCCACGTCGGCACCGAGCTTGCGGAGGTTCTCCACGAACCCGGGGTAGCCGCGCTCGATGTGGAAGATCTCGTAGACCTCGGTGGCCCCGTCCGCGCACAGGCCGGCGAGGACGAGCCCGGCGCCCGCGCGGATGTCCGAGGCCCACACCGGTGCGCTCGACAGCCGTTCGACGCCGCGGATCACCGCGTGGTGGCCGTCGGTGCGCGCGTCGGCACCGAGCCTGATCATCTCGTCGATGAACCGGAACCGCGCCTCGAACAGGTTCTCGGTGATCATCGAGGTGCCCTCGGAGACCGCGGACAGCGCGATCGCGAACGGCTGGTTGTCGGTGGCGAAGCCGGGGTACGGCAGCGTCACGAAGTCGACCGCCTTGGGCCTGCCCTCCATGACGACGCGGAAGCCCTCGTCCTCACCCTCGTAGACGGTGACCTCGGCGCCGGCCATCCGCAGCTTCTCGAGCACCAGGTCGAGGTGGTGCGGGTTCACACCGCGCACCCGCACGTCGCCGCGAGTCATGGCGGCGGCGAACCCCCACGTGGCACCGACGATCCGGTCGCCGATGACGCGGTGCTCGGTCGGCTTGAGCTCCCGGACGCCGTGCACGGTCAGCGTGGACGTGCCCGCGCCCTCCACCTTCGCGCCCATCTGGGTCAGCATCAGGCAGAGGTCGACGATCTCCGGCTCGCGCGCGGCGTTGTCGATGACCGTCGTGCCGTCGGCCAGCACGGCCGCCATCAGGATGTTCTCGGTCGCGCCCATGCTGGGGAAGTCGAGCCAGATCTGCGCGCCGTGCAGCCCCTCGGCCTCGGCGACGATGCAGCCGTGCTCGATCCAGGTCCTGGCGCCGAGCTTCTCGAGCCCGCTCTGGTGCATGTCCAGCGGCCGCGACCCGATCGCGTCACCGCCGGGCAGCGCCACGACCGCGCGCTTGCAGCGCCCGACCAGCGGCCCCAGCACGCAGATGCTGGCCCGCAGCTTGCCCATCGCCTCGGAGTCGGCGTGGTAGCTCAGCTCGGCGGGCGTTGTGATGCGCGCCACGTCACCTTCGAGCTCGACCTGACACCCGAGACTGCGCAACGCGTCCGCCATCAGCGGCACGTCGAGGATGTCCGGGCAGTTGGTGATGGTTGTCGTGCCCTCAGCGAGCAGGGCCGCAGCCATCAGCTTCAGGACGCTGTTCTTGGCGCCGACGACGTCAACTTCGCCGACCAGACGTGCGCCACCGTGTACCCGGAAATGCTCGCTCACGCGGCAATCCTACGTACGCCCATAGAGTGCCGGTCATGGCGGTGCATCTCACGAAGATCTACACAAAAGTCGGTGACGACGGCACGACGGGACTGGGCGACTTCTCCCGCGTCTCGAAGACCGATCCGCGCATCGAGGCGTACGCGGACGTCGACGAGACCAACGCCTCCCTGGGCGTCGCACTGGCTCTCGGAAACCTGGCCGAGGACGTCCACGACGTCGTGCGCAAGGTGCAGAACGACCTGTTCGACGTCGGAGCGGACCTGTGCACGCCGATCGTGCCGGACCCGAAGTACCCGCCGCTGCGCGTGACCGAGGCGTACGTGGACCGCCTGGAGGGGTACTGCGACGCGTTCAACGAACGGCTGGGCAAGCTGGACTCGTTCATCCTCAACGGCGGCACGCCGGGAGCGGCCCTGCTGCACCAGGCGCGGACGATCGCCCGGCGCGCGGAACGGCGGGCGTGGTCGTTGATCGAGGCCGACGCCGAGCGCACGAACGTGCTCACGGCGAAGTACCTGAACCGGCTGTCGGACCTGCTGTTCATCCTGGCGCGCGTGGCGAACCCGGACGGCGACGTCCTGTGGCAGCCCGGCGAGAACGCCTGAGAACCGCGAAGGGCGCGTTCCCGCGGGAACGCGCCCTTCGTCATGTTCAGGAAGCCCAGGGAATGGACCGTCCGGGAGGAGCGGACTCCAGCCAGGACAGGAACCCGGTCAGTGCGTCCGGCCCCATGGCTATCTCGACCACGCCCGAACCGGACCGGCACCGCAGCACGATCGCCCCTGCCGGCATGGCGTAGGCCTCCGGCCCGGTGGGCTCGCGCCGCGCGTCGATCTCCAGCCCGTCCCGCGAGATCAGCTGGTCGGGTCCAGACCCGAGCGACAGCACGCGGAACCAGGCGAACGAGTCGCCGCGGTAGTGCCCCACACCCAGGTGCCAGCCACGACCGCGGTCGTCGAACTTGCTGCGCAGGGCGACGTGCACCCCGCCTTCGCGCAGCAACCGGATGCGGCGCCACGCGAAGCAGGTGATGAAGATCGCCACCCCAAGAAGGATCAGTCCGGCAATCTCGGTGATCCCCACGGCTGGGCCCTCGCGCCCGGTCTCAGGCCGACTGTTCCACGGCCCGCACGCGCGCTGCCGCCCGTGCGCGCTCGGCGTCGTCCGAGTCCTGCAGCGCCGACCGCGCCGCGTTCACGTCGATCTCGTCCGCGAGGTCGGCGTCCTCGGCGAGGATCGACACACCGGAGCCGGTCACGGACAGGAAGCCACCGTGCACCGCGGCGGTGACAAGGCCACCGTCGGTCGTGCGGATGCGCACCACGCCACCCTCGACCAGCTGGCCGAGAACGGGCTCGTGACCGGGCAGGATGCCGATCTCGCCCTCGGTCGTCTGCGCCGATACAGAGGTGGCCTTGCCGGACCACAGGCGGCGTTCAACGGCGACCAGTTCAACGGTCATCTCGGCCACGCGTATCTCCCTCGTCGTCTGGAGTCGATCTGAGTCTAAACGGTCGCCCGACAACCTTGCCGCCCCGCCCGGTGTCAGTAGGTTCGACAACCGCCGGAGGGGGACATGCAGGACTTCGAGGACTTCGTGGCGTTGCGTTCGCAGAGTCTGCTGCGCACCGCCTACCTGCTGTGCGGCGGTGACAGAGGTGCCGCCGAGGACATTCTGCAGGACGTCTTCATGAGCATGTACGGCAAGTGGCGCCGCATCAGGACCTCGCCTGAAGCCTACGCGCGTGCCGCACTGGCGAACGCCGCGGCGAACCGCTGGCGGCGGCGTTCCCGCAAACCGGAGGCGCCGATGGACCACGCGGAGGCGCCGGCCACGGGAGGGCACGAACAACAGGTGGTGGACGCCGACAGCGTGGTGCGCGCGTTGGCGAAGCTGCCGAAGAAGATGCGGGCCGTTCTGGTGCTGAGGTTCTTCGACGACCTCAGCGAGGCCGAGACCGCCCGCGCGCTCGGCTGCGGCGTCGGCACGGTGAAGAGCCAGACCTCGCGAGGACTCGCTCGCATGCGGGAGCTGATGGGTGAGCAGGTGTTGACGTGGAACTGAAGCAGGCGTTGGAGGCCGCGACCGCAGACCTGGACGTGCGGCCGGGATTCGTGGGGGACGTCATGACCGGGGCACGACGACGGCACACGCGCAAGCTGCTCGCGGTGACGGCAGCGGTGGCACTGCTCGCGGGCGTGACGACGGGGGTCGTACTGACGCGTTCTTCCTCGGATGACCGGCTCATGGCAATCGACGCGCGCATGGTCGCCCCTACCGGCGGAGACCTGGCATCCAGTCAGAAGGACATCTACCGCGCACTTGCCCTGTGGCGGAACGCACAAAACACACCGCGCTTCGGAGAGAACGTCACGGACTTCTCGATGCCCTCGCACGTGTACTGGATCGGCGGCACGGACAAAGGCCCCGCAGCGCTCGTCGTGCAGCCGGTCCGGGTGGGCGGCTCATCCGACCTCAAGCCCCTCGTCGGCCTGGTCGCGATGAACGAGGTGGTCGACAGGGAGGTCGTCGACAGGCCGGGTCAGGAGCGCGGTCACTACCACTTCGGCACCTCCGGAGGGACGCACGTGCTGCTGACCCTCGGCAAGAAGCTCTTCATGTCGCAGAACCCGGTGCGCGACCAGAACGGCAAGCTGACCCGCCAGTGGCAGCCGCTCCAGCCGGACTCGTCGGGCGTGGCCGTGGTGACCGCACCGGCGGAGAGCAAGCCGGTGTTCGTGCGCTCCGACACCCGGCCCGAGCCGCGCGACTTCACCAGGCAGCCGCTCCGGTCCAAGTCGGACCTCGGCCTGGGCAGGGCCTTCGTGCCGCACGCCGGACTCGGCTGGGCAGGCCTGCACTGCAAGTCGGACACCCCGCCGCCGAACCTGCACTCACCGGCACAGGCCGTGGTGGACCTCCAGCAGCAGGCCTACCTCGACTACCTGGTGAGCAACGACGCCATCGGTAGCTGGAACGTCTGCCTGTGGACGCCGGACGGCCGTTACGCGGTCGTGCTCGAGGCCTACGGACAGCTCTACGGCGCGTTGTACAAGGCGGACGGCACCTTCAGCACCGCTGTCATCGGCGGCCCCGCGGTCAAGGACACCGCGGCTCCCGTACGGCTCGTGCTGCCCGACGGTCAGGGCACGATCGTCGCCGACTTCAACGCCCTGATCGGGCCGGAGCAGCGCGAGAGCGTGTGGCTGGCGCCGGCCGGGACGAAAGAGGTGACGATCACGCGGAACGGCTCGTCAACGGTGGTGCCGCTGCCCTAGACAGCGACGAGCGCAAGCAGATCGGCTTGATGCTGTCGTCGAGCGACGACCAGGTCGCCAACAGGTACCGGACGGCCGCGGGCAGGCCCCGGACCGTCGTTCGCGCATCGGTACCGGCCGGCCTCGTCGCAACCACCCCACCCGCTGACCTGAACCGCTGGACGACGTCACGACGAGCGCGGCGGACGTGGTGCGCGTGTACCGCTACCTGTTGCGCCAGAACGGAAACAACCGCGCACTGTTGCTCGCCCCCTGAGGTCGGCGTCCCGCGTCGGGGCGCGGGCTCGTCGACGCGCACACCAGCGGGCTGGTCGGCGCGGACGACCGCTACATCGTCGTCGTGCTCACCGAACACCCGAGCGGCACGCCGTTGAGCACCGCCACCGAAGCGGTGACCGCGGGGATCGGCAAGGCGGCCTTGAGCACGACGAGGACGACGCCCCTGCCCCCAGCCCTAGCCGCCGTGCCAGGAGCGCCAGAGCGTCGCGTAGGTGCCGTTCCTGGCCACGAGGTCGTCGTGAGAGCCCAGCTCCACGACGCGGCCCGCGTCGACGACCGCGATCCGGTCGGCGTCCCGCGCGGTCTGCAACCGGTGCGCGATCGCGATCACCGTGCGACTCCCCCGCACGGCCGCGATCGCGCGCTCGGCGTGCCTGGCCGTGGCCGGGTCCAGTGACGACGTCGCCTCGTCCAGCACCAGCGTGTGCGGATCGGCGACCTCGACCCGTGCGAGCGCCAGTTGTTGTGCCTGCGCGGGATCGAGCTCCACACCGCCCGCGCCGAGCAGCGTGTCGAGCCCGTCCGGCAGGTCGTCGAACCACCGTGCGTCAACGGTGCGCAACGCTTCGAGGAGCCGTTCGTCCGAGGCGTCCGCAACGGCCAGCGCCAGGTTCTCCCGCAGCGTTCCGATGAACACGTGGTGCTCCTGCGTGACGAGGACGATCCGCTGCTCGCCCGCCGCCGCGAGGTCCGCCACCGGCACTCCGCCGACGTGCACGGAGCCTTCCGACGGCCGGTCGACACCCGCGATCAGCCTGCCCAGCGTCGACTTGCCGGCGCCCGACACCCCGACGACCGCGAGCCGTTCCCCCGGCTGCACCACGAGGTCGACGCCGTGCAGCACCTCGTGTCCGTCCACATAGGAATAGCGGACCCCGCGCACCTCGATGCGGTCGTCCGACGGCTCGCGCACGGCCGGTGCGGGTTCGACGTCGGCACCGACCCCCTCGACCCGTGCGAAGGACGCGGCGCCGCGTTGCAGGAACTCGACCCACATCATGATGCGTTCCAACGGTTCGACGAGCCGCCACACGTACAGGCTGCCGGTGACGACGACCTCGATCCGCACGTTGTCGGTCGCGTAGAACACGCCGCCGACCAGCAACACCAACGCGGTCGGCACCATGCTGACGAAGTTGATGACCGGGAACAGCACGTTCCTCAGCCGCAACGTCCGCAACCGCGCCCCGTACAGCCGCGCGATCGAATCGTGCGCGGTCGCCACCAGCCGGTCCCTCAGGCCGTACGTCTGGATCGTCCGGCTGCCCTCGCCGACGGCCGCGGAGATCTCCGCGACGTCACCGGCGGCCTGGCTCTCTGCCAGGTACGCGTCACGCGCCCGTGCGAGGTACCAGCGGAGGACCCACGCCACGAACGGCATCCCCACCAGCGCGGCCAGGCCGAGCACCGGGTCCAGCAGGAACGTCGCCACGAACACGACCAGCAGGTTCACCACGCCGGTGAACACCTCCGGCACGCTGTCCCGCATCGCCTGGCCGACCACGCCGACGTCGCTCGTGACGCGGGTGAGCAGGTCGCCAGTGCTCAGCCGGTCCACCACCCGCGCGGGCAACGCCAGCGACCGCGTCACCGCCTCCTCGCGCAACGAGGCCAGGAACCGCTCCCCGAGCCGGATCGCCTGCACGCCGCTGTAGCGCACCAGCAACAGGTGGACGACCGCCGAGCCGAGCACGCCGAGCGCGATCACGTCCACAGTGGACACCGTCAGGGTGCCGTCCTCGACACCACCGACGATCTTGCCGAGCAAGTACGGCCCGACCAGCCCCGACAACGCCGCCAGCGAGGTGAGCACCAGGACCAGGACGAGCGCGCGTGGTTCACCGCGCAGGAGCCGCACGGCCGCCCGCCGCACCTCGCGGCGGTCCGCGATGGGCAGCCGGGTCATCGGTCGCCGTCCAGGCACACGGTCTGGTCGGCCTGCCCCGCCCACAAGGGCGACGAGGACACGACGACCGTGGTCCTCCCGCACCGCGCCTGTTTCACGCGCCCGGCCACCGCGGCCTCCGTCACCGCGTCGAGCGCCGACGTCGGTTCCACGAGCACCAGCACCTCCGGATCGCTGAGCAAGGCCCTGACGAGCCTCAGCCGTTGGCGCTGACCACCGGAGACGTTGCGGCCCTGCGACTCCAGGTGGGAGTCGAGCCCGTCCGGCAGCGCCTCCACGACGTCCACCGCGGCGGCGGCCCAGATCGCCCGCTCCAGCTCGGCGTCGTCGTGCTGGCCCACCGACACCGCCTCGCGGACGGAGCCGGGGAACAGGTAGTCGTCGTTGTCCGCCACGACGACCTGCCCCGGCAACCGTTCCACCGCCTCACGCGCCAGCGCCGCGTTCGAGGAGACCACCACCGTCAGCGCACCGCTCTTCACGTCCAGATCTTCACCGCCGCCGTCCTTCACGTCCGGCCGCAGCCTGAGGAGGTCCACCACGCGTCCCGCCGACACCAACGCCCGCGGGATCGCGTCCGCGCCCTCGACGAAGAAGCTGACCGGCACGATCAACGTCCCGACGTACAGGTACACCGCGACCATCTCCTCGATGGTGATGGTGCCGCTCACCGCCATCCGCGCCACGATCCACGTGACGACGCCGAGGAACAGCGTCGGCAGCCCCCACAACACCTGCACCCAGCTCAGCCACACCGACACCCGGTAACCGTCGTGCAGCACCTCACGCGACTTGGCCAGGAAGCGCTCCTCGAACGCCGGCTTGCCCCCGATCCCCGACAGGACCTTCAACCCGGCCACGATGTCCCCCGCACGCGAGCTCAGCTCGCCCTGGCTCTGCCGGTACCCGGCCTCCACGACGTGCAGCCGCCGCAACACTGGCGCGGTAACCACCGCCAGCACCGGCACACCCAGCAGCACCACCACCGCGACGAGCGGTGAGATCCGCACCAGCAGCACCGCCGTGACCGCATAGGCGATCACCGCCCCCACACCGGGCCCGGTGCTGGTGAGCGCGTACGCGATCCTGTACGTGTCCCCGTTCTGCAGGTACGTCAGCTCACCGGCGGACAACTTCCTCCGCACCACCGCGCCGAGCCGGGTGACGTGCTCGACGACCACCTGCGCCGTCCGCAACGCGGCATCGGTCCGCACCAACGTCATCGTCCGGTGCCGCGCGACCCCGACGAGCGCCAGCAACCCCACGACCACGACGAGCCAGACGCACCACCACACCAGAGCCACGCGGTCCCCGCCCCGCAGACCGTCCTCAATGGCCTTGGAGATGAGGTAGGGCGGCAGGATCAGGCCGCACATCCACAACGAGGCCCACCACGCCCCGGCGAGCACCCGCCACCGCTGCATGCGC
>JASLAV010000446.1 GCA_030146905.1 Lentzea sp.
CGACGACGCAGACCTGGCTGTTCCTCGGCTTCTTCCTGGCGTTCGCGATCAAGGCGCCGCTCGTGCCGTTCCACACCTGGCTGCCCGACGCGGCCGCGGAGGCGCCCATCGGCGTCACGGTGATCGTCGTCGGCATCCTGGACAAGGTCGGCACGTTCGGCATGCTGCGCTACCTGCTGCCGATGTTCCCTGAGGCGTCGAAGAACCTGGCGCCGTACATCATGGTGCTCGCGGTCGCGGGTGTCCTTTATGGATCGCTGCTCGCCACGGGCCAGCGGGACATGAAGAGGTTCCTCGCGTACGTCTCCATCGCGCACTTCGGCTTCATCGCGCTCGGCATCTTCGCCTTCACGTCGCAGTCCGTCGTGGGCTCGGTGTCGTACATGCTCAACCACTCGATCTCGACCGGCATGCTGATCCTGGTGGTCGGCATGGTGATCGTGCGCGGTGGTTCGACGAAGATCGCCGACTACGGCGGCATGTCGAAGGTGGCGCCGCTGCTCGCGGGCATGCTGCTGCTCTCCGGCCTGACCACGCTGTCGCTGCCCGGCACGAACTCGTTCGTCTCCGAGTTCCTGGTGCTGATCGGCTCGTTCCCGACGCAGCCGGTCGCCACGGTCCTCGCGACCATCGGCATGGTGCTCGCGGCGCTCTACGTGCTGTGGCTCTACCAGCGGGTCATGACCGGCCCGCTGCGCGGTGACGCGCTCATCGGCGCGGCAGCCGGTCCGGGTGCCGTCGGCAACCCGGAGACCAAGACCACGATCGGCGACCTGAACAAGCGCGAGATCGCGGTGCTCGCACCGCTCGTTGTCATCGTGCTGGCACTCGGGTTCTACCCGCAGCCGGTGCTCGACGTGATCACCCCGTCCGTCGGGGCGACGCTGACCGAAGTCGGCGTGACCGACCCGGTCTCCGTGCAGGAAGGCAAGTGACGTGAACCTTCTCGTCGCTCAGGCGCAGCAGATCGAGGCGCCGGAGATCCATTACGGCGCCATCGCGCCGGTGCTCATCGTGCTCGGCGCGGCGTGCATCAGCGTGTTGCTGGAAGCCTTGCTGCCCAAGCACCAGCGGTGGGCCGTCCAGCTCCTGCTGTCGCTCGTGACGCTGGTCGGGGCCACCGGCGCGTTGATCCTCTACGCGACCTCGGAGCCCCCAGCGCAGGGTGTGGCGACGCTGGCCGGCGTGATCGCGGTCGACGCGCCGTCGCTGTTCCTGTGGGGCACGTTGCTGGTGCTGGCCTTCGGGTCGATCCTGCTGATCGCCGACCGCTCGGTCGAACCCGGTGGCGCGTTCGTGGCTCAGGCCGCGGTCCGTCCCGGCACCGTCCAGGACCGCGCGCAGGCGACGAAGACCGGAATGCAGACCGAGGTCTTCCCGCTCACGCTGTTCGCGCTCGGCGGCATGATGACGTTCGTCGCGGCGAACGACCTGCTGACCATGTTCATCGCGCTGGAAGTCATGTCGCTGCCGCTGTACCTGCTGTGCGGCCTGGCTCGCCGCCGTCGTCTGCTCTCGCAGGAAGCGGCCGTGAAGTACTTCCTGCTCGGTGCGTTCGCGTCCGCGTTCTTCCTCTACGGCGTCGCGCTGCTCTACGGCTACGCGGGCTCGGTGAAGCTCTCGGCCATCGCGACCGCCGCCGGCGGTACGGACCGCTCGGACACGCTGCTGTTCGCGGGCTTCGGCCTGCTGGTGGTGGGCCTGCTGTTCAAGGCCGCGGTCGGCCCGTTCCACGCCTGGACCCCGGACGTGTACCAGGGCGCGCCGACGCCGGTGACGGCGTTCATGGCCGCGTGCACCAAGGTCGCCGCGTTCGGCGGCATCCTGCGCGTGCTCACGGTGGCGTTCGAGAACACGCAGTGGGAGTGGCGCGGCGTCCTCTACGGCGTCGCCGTCGTCTCGATGGTGATCGGCGCGATCCTCGGTCTCACGCAGACCGACGTGAAGCGCATGATCGCGTACTCCTCGGTGGCGCACGCGGGCTTCCTGCTCATCGGTTCGATCGCACTGGTGCCGGACGGCGAAGGTGTGAGCGCGACCATGTTCTACCTGCTGGCGTACGGCTTCACCACGATCGCCGCGTTCGGCATCGTGTCGCTGGTCCGCAACGCGGACGGCGAGGCGACGCACCTGTCGCAGTGGGCGGGTCTCGCGAAGCGGTCGCCGATCGTGGCGTTCACCTTCATGTTCCTGCTGCTGGCGCTCGCCGGCATCCCGCTGACGTCCGGCTTCATCGGCAAGTTCGTCGTGTTCAGCGCGGCGATCGAGGCGGGCCTGACGCCGCTCGTGGTGATCGCTCTGGTGGCCTCGGCCGTCGCGGCGTTCTTCTACCTGCGGGTGATCGTGCTCATGTACTTCAGCGAACCGGCGACGGACGGCCCGACGGTCACCGTGCCCGGCGCGTTCACCACGATCGCGATCACGCTCGGTGCCGTCGTGACCCTGGTGCTGGGCCTGTGGCCCACGTTGGTGCTCGAATGGGCGGGTACTGGCACCTTCCTCAGCTAGGTGTACGTAGGCTGCTGGTGTGACCAGTAGCGAGCATGTGGGACCGGGGTTCGCGTTGGTGGACCCCGTGCTCACCGAGGTAGTCCAGGACGGCCTGGCCGAGGTGGAGCGCAACCTGCACGACGTCGTGCAGAGCGAGTTCCACCCGGTCACCGAGACTTCCCTTCACCTTGTGGAGGCGGGCGGGAAGCGGATCCGCCCGCTCTTCACACTGCTCGCGTCGCAGTTCGGCGCCGACTGGGACCGGGACAAGGTCATCACGGCGGCCACTGTGGTCGAGCTCACCCACCTCGCGACGCTCTACCACGACGACGTCATGGACGAGGCGACCATGCGGCGCGGCGCGGAGTCCGCGAACGCCAAGTGGGACAACAGCATCGCGATCCTGACGGGTGACTTCCTCTTCGCCCACGCGTCACGGCTCACCGCCGACCTGGGGACCGACGCGGCGCGGATCATCGCGGAGACCTTCTCGATCCTGGTGACGGGCCAGATGCGCGAGACGGTCGGCCCGAAGCCGGGCGAGGACCCGATCTCCCACTACCTGCAGGTGATCGAGGAGAAGACCGGCGTCCTGATCGCCACGGCGGCGAGGTTCGGCGGCATGTTCTCCGACGCCACCGACGAGCAGACCGACGCGCTGCGCCGCTACGCCGAGGTCATCGGCGCGGCGTTCCAGATCTCCGACGACGTCATCGACATCGCCTCGCCGTCAGCGGAGTCCGGCAAGACACCGGGCACCGACCTGCGCGAAGGCGTGAAGACGCTGCCCATGCTCTACGCGCTCGCGGACCCGTCCGAGTCGCGGCTCACCGAGCTGCTGGCAGGCCCGATCACCGACGACGCGCTGGTGGACGAGGCGCTGTCGCTGCTGCGGAAGTCCTCCGGCATGGACAGGGCGCGCGAGACGCTCGACGAGTACGCCGACCGGGCCCGCACGGAGCTGGGCAAGCTGCCGCCGTGCGCCGCGCGGGACGCTCTCGAGGAGCTCGCCACCTACTGCGTGGCCCGGTCTCGTTAGCCGCTGACCGGTGCGGGTGCCTGCCTGCGCCGGTTCCTCAGCGCGTCGAACGTGAACACAGCCAGGGCCAGCCAGACCAGGGCGAACCCGATCCACCTGCTGGCCGGCATGGGCTCGTGCACCACGAACACGCCCCAGGCGAACTGCAGGATCGGCGCGAGGTACTGCAGCATGCCCATGGTGATCAGCGGGATCAGCCGCGCGCCCGCTCCGAACAGCAGCAGCGGGACCACCGTGACGATGCCGGTGCTGAGGATCATCAGCGTGTGACCGGTGCCCTCGCTCGTGAACGTGTTCGCGCTGCCGAGCGTGAGCAGGTACACGAGCGCGATGGGCGCGATCACGGCGCTCTCCGCGGTGAGGCTGGAGACGGCGTCGAGCGGGACCTTCTTCTTCAGCAGGCCGTAGACGCCGAACGAGCAGGCGAGGACCAGTGAGATGACGGGCAGTCTTCCGTAGTCGACGGTGAGCACGATCACCGCGAGGACGACCACGCCGATCGCGACCACCTGAGCGAGACGCAATCGTTCCTTGAGGAAGATCATGCCTAGTGCCACGCTGACCAACGGCGTGATGAAGTAGCCGAGTGCCGCTTCGACGACGTGCTTGCTGTTGACCGCGTAGATGTAGGTGCCCCAGTTCACCGTGATGAGCACGGCGGCTGCGGTGACGATGAGCCAGCCTCGTCCCGACAGGTCGAGGAGAGGGCGCCAGCGCCGGAGGATCGCGACGGCGATGGCGAGTGTGACGAACGCCCAGACGATCCGGTGCGCGAGCACCTCGAGCGGCTGGGCGGGTACGAGGAGTGGCCAGTACGCCGGGAAGAGTCCCCAGAGGATGTAGGCGAGTACGCCGTAGGTGATCCCGCGCCCCTGGGTGTGAACTTCCGGCGAAGTGATGGCCGAGGTTGTCGGAGGGGGCACGAAATCCCACTCTACGCTGGGCATTCGACTGGTTATTTGCGCTGAACGGCGTAGTGACGGAGCATCATCAAAGGCACTGTAGTTTGGCCCTGCTCACCCTTCCGAGTGAGTGGGGTCGGAGTGTGGTCGTAGAAGGGGCTTACCCGTGAACATCTTCGGGCAGGTCTGGCTGTGGAGCCTGCTGGCCTTCGTCGCGGGGGTGGTCCTCACCTGGTCGGTGATGGTGCGCCCCGCGCGCAAGCAGGTAGCCGACCTCGAAGATCAACTTCTGGACGCGCGCAAGTCGGCTCCGCCGATCGCCTCGCAGAGTCGTCGTCTCGACGACTTCGAGGTCGACGAGTGGAACGACACCCCGCCGCGGTCCCTGACCGACGAGGTGCTGACGCCGCCGTCGCCGGTTCCCGCCCTGCCCGCGGCGCCCGCGCCGTACGCGGAGCCGCCGGCCTACTACGGCGAGCCGGTGAAGGCGCCCGCACCCGTTCCGGTGCCGGTTCCCGCGCCCGCCCCCGTGGTGGAGGAGCCCGGGCCCGCCGAGGAGCACGACGAGGAGCCGGCCGCTCCGGTCCACCAGTACGAGGAGCAGGCCGCTCCGGTCCGCCAGTACCTGGAGCCGGACGAGGCGCAGCGCCGCTTCGAGGAGCAGCTCGTCGAGCAGAAGGCGCTGGCCGACGCCGAGGACGACCGCCCGCGGTCGTTGTTCGAGCGCCTCGCACCGGAGGACGAGGCTCCCGCCGAGACCCCTGCGGAGATGACGGCGGTCCTGTCGAACTCCGGTCTCCAGGCCGCGGACTTCGACGACGAGCCCGAGCTCCCCGCGGAGCAGACGTCGTACGTGCCGACCGTCCAGCCCGTCGCCGAGGTCGGTGCGCCGGTCGACGAGCCGACCGCGCCGCCGGAGGTCCACGAGCAGGCCGACGACTTCATCTACCAGCCGCGCGAGGTCTGGGCCCAGGAGGAGCAGGAGACGTTCCTCGACGAGGCCGCCGAGCAGGAGGACGAGCCGACCGGCACCCGCTCCGAGCAGACGACGTACATCGCCGTCGAGGAGAGCAGCTGGCCGGACAACGACCTCACCGGTGAGTACCCCGGTATGCGCGACGAGATCTCCGGCCAGCTGGACGGGTTCACCGAGCCGGAGTCGCCCGCCGAGCAGACCGGCCTGATCGAGCCGCTCGACCTGGACGCGCCGCACGTGCGCAACGGCGTCTTCGAGACGACGCTGGCCGAGGAGCAGTCCTTCACGGAGCCGGAGCCGGAACCCGTGTTCGAGGCCGAACCGGAGCCGGACCCCGAACCCGAGCCGGAGCCCGCCCACCGCGCGCCGGAGGAACCAGCGCCGGTTCTCCAGGAGTTCGTCGAGCCGGAACCCGCGATCTTCGAGCCCAGGCACGCCTACAGCCAGCCGTTCACCGCCCCCGGTGCCCCTCCGCCCGCGCCGTTCTCGGCGTTCGAGCCCCGCAAGGAGGTCGAGGAGACCCAGGAGCGCACGCCGCGTGCCGTCGGCGCCGCGTTCTCCCACGGGACGGAGACCCAGGCCCCGCCGCCTCCTCCCGCACCGGCTCCCGAACGCCCGCGCTCGCTCTTCGAGCCGCTGCTGGACGCCGACGAGCCGCTGCCGGCTCTCGGCCAGACCCGCAAGCTGCCGGAGACGAGCGACGACCAGCCGTTCGTGCCGAAGTTCGTGCCGAGCGACGAGCCCCTGCTCGCCGCACCGCCGGAGCCGGAGCCCGAACCCGTCGTCGAGATGGACCTGCCGCAGCGCGTGACCGAGGCGGGCCTGCCGATCCGCGAGGCCCGGCGCACCACGCCGCAACGGCAGCAGAGCTTCCCGGCGTTCCAGGCCTTCGAGTCACCGAAGCCGGAGGCACCGCCCGCGCCCGCCGCAATCCCGGCCCGCCCGCGCCCGGTCGGCTTCTCGCCGTCCACCGGCGGTCGCCCGAACGGTGCGGGAGGCTCGGCGCGCTTCCAGCAGCCGGAGGGCTTCAACCCGCGCTCGCCGTTCGGTCCCGGCTCGGTGCTGCCCAGGTCGGACGGTCACGCGCCCGCCGCGGACTTCTCGGTGAAGGCGACGCTGACCGGTCGCCGCTACTACACCGAGGGCTCCTCGCACTTCGGGGACACGCGGGCCGACGTGTGGTTCCGCACCGAGGCCGACGCGGAGAAGGCCGGGTTCCGCCCGGCGCCGTGACGCCCGTGACGTGAAAAGGCCCCCACCGCACGCGGTGGGGCCTTTCTCATGTTGTGCGCGCTCGCGGTCGGGCACGACCAGTAGAGATCCGAGGTCGCCCTCGTCCGGGGCGGCCGGTGGCGCCCTTCGTCGGTGGCCCCGCTTCAGGACACCTCCACCGCCGCTCCGGCCGCGGCGCGGATGGCCATGCGGTTGCGCGCGGCCTCACGCTGGCCTCGCTGCCCCGCAGGCAGACGATCTCCTGCCCGTCGCCGCAAAGCGCGGACATTCCAGACGAAAAGGCCCCCACCGCGTG
>JASLAV010000452.1 GCA_030146905.1 Lentzea sp.
CCGTTTTGGAGGTGCGCGGACCTATGGCATATGCTTACGATGCTTCCAGAGACCAGCTAGTCCCCATCATCTAGCGGCCTAGGATCCCGCCCTTTCAAGGCGGTCGCGCGGGTTCGAATCCCGTTGGGGGCACGCAGTAAAATCAAGTGCAAGACATGTAGTACAGTACGATCTGCAAGAGCAAGGCCCAGTGGCGCAGTTGGTTAGCGCGTCGCCCTGTCACGGCGAAGGTCGCGGGTTCGAGTCCCGTCTGGGTCGCTTCATCTAGTTTCATGGCCAGGTAGCTCAGTTGGTACGAGCGACCGCCTGAAAAGCGGTAGGTCGGCGGTTCGACCCCGCCCCTGGCCATCCCTCTTCGAAAGAAGCCCCGCAGAACGCTGCGGGGCTTTTTTCGTCATGTCCTGAAGCTGATTCGTGCGATCGCCTGGTCGTCGTGCGTTTTGTGGCGCGGCCAACGTTCGTGCTCCGAATCACCGCGTTCGGCTTCCCGGATTCGGTCGAGAACTTCACCCAGCGGCATTTCCGCGAGGTCCTCCCACGAGAAGAGCCCGTACTCGGACACTCCACAGGAGACGCCGTCCGTGAGCGCGATCACCTTCCGGACGTCTTCCCTGGGCCAGCTCGCCGTCAGGGCCTGGTGTCCCGCAACGGGTTCGGCCTCCGCGACCCACCACCCGTCCGGCTTGTTCCGCCACGCCAGGATGTCGGGCTGCGACCGCAGGTCCTCGAGCCGGGTGTCCTCGAGCACGTGGGTGGACCGTCCGAACGCGACCACCGGGGTGTCGCACAGCACGAGCGCGTCGACCGTCTCGTCGTTCCACCGCACGATCGACGCGGTCGAGGAGGGCGAGTCGCCGGCAACGAGGTCGTGCTCCTCGACGAGGTTCGTGATGGCCCGCGCCAGGAGGTCGGTCAGCGGGTCGGTGTCGTTGATCAGCCGGACGAGCTCGTCGGCGAGCTCCGCGGCGTACCAGCCGCCGTTGCGGCCGGGCGGCCTGCGCGAGGTGACGCCGTCCAGGACGACGACGGCGTTGGTGGTGACCCGGATCCGGTCCTCGGAAGTGCGCCCCGGCGCTGCCTGTTCGGCAGTCTCGATCTTCACGGCCCCACCGTAGCTGTCAACTTCGGTTGACGAATCCCGGTTGTCAACGTACGTTGACACCATGACTGAAGCGACGGATCTCGCCACAGCGGCAGGGGACCGCGACCCGAAGGTCGGGTTGCGGGCCGTCACCGCGCTGCGGCGGCTCTTGGAACACCTGGAGGCGGTCCAGGTCCGCAGTGCGCGGGCTCAGGGCTGGTCGTGGCAGGACATCGCGGCGGAGCTCGGGGTCTCCCGCCAAGCGGTGCACAAGAAGCACGGGGGTCGATGATGATTGCGGAGCGGTTCACCAAGGAAGCACGTGACGCGGTCAAGACCGCTGTCCGGGAAGCGGAACGGGTGCACGCCGCCGAGGTCGGTGTGGAGCACCTGCTGCTGGCGTTGCTCGACGCGCCGGTGCTGGCGGGGTTCGACCTGCCGCGCGACGAGCTGGAGACGGCGTTCAGGGACTACCGGCGCAAGGGCGGGCTGACCAAGGCCGACGCGGAGGCGTTGCGGGGCCTGGGAATCGACCTCGACCAGGTGATCGACTCGGTCGAGCAGTCGCTCGGGGCCGGTGTGCTGCGGCCAGGGCGGCGCAAGCGCTGGTTCGGCATGCCGTTGGAACCGGCCTTCAAGAAGGCGCTGGAGAACTCGCTGCGCGAGTCCCGCGACCTCGGCCACAACTACCTGGGTACCGAGCACGTCGTGCTGGCGTTGTTGCAGGGCAAGGGGATCGTGGCCGAGGTGCTGACGGAGCGCGGGGTCACGTACGAGGAGATCCGCAAGCGGGCCGCGAGCGCTCGCGCCAGGTGAGCGCGGGCAGGAACAGCTGCGAGAGCGGGCCGATGCCGAGCGCGTAGAGGATCGTGCCGATGCCGACCGTGCCGCCGAGCAGCCAGCCGGTGGCGAGCACGACCAGCTCGATGATGGTGCGCGTCAGGCGCAGGGAGACACCCGTGCGGCGGCAGAAACCGGTGACCATGCCGTCGCGCGGGCCCGCTCCGAGACGTGCGCCGACGTACGCGGCGAACGCGACGGCGTTCAGCACGATGCCCAGCGTCATGAGCGCGGCCCTGGGTACCAGGCCGTGCGGCGCGGGCAGGATCGCGAGCGTCACGTCGACGCTGACGGCGATGAGCACGACGTTGCCGATGGTGCCGATGCCGGGCTTCTGCTTCAGCGGGATCCACACCAGCAGCACCAGGACGCCGGTGATCGCGGTGATGAGGCCGAAGCTCAGACCGGTGCGCTTCTCGAGCCCCTCGTGCAGCACGTCCCACGGGTTCAGGCCGAGGGTCGCGCGGATCTGCATCGCCATGCTCGCGCCGTAGAGCCACAGACCTGCGAAGAGCTGGGGAAGACGACGGGCGGGAGCGATCCTGACGGACACCTGGTCGATCGCGGTCAACGTGGCCATGTGGCCATACTGCGCTCTGATTGGTCTGGTAATCCATAGCCAATTGAGGATAATTGGCTTCATGCTCCCACCAGGTGGACGTATATCGGGTGCTCGGCTCGCACGACTGCTCGGGTCGTGGCACCGGGGGATCCCCCGGCAGTGTTCGGCCGACCTCGTCGCGGCGATGAAACTGCTGGTCGCGGACGGGCGGCTGCCCGTGGGCACCCGGTTGCCGTCCGAACGCGAGCTCACCGAGGTGCTGCCCGTGAGCCGCACCACGATCACCGCGGCGTTCGACCAGCTGCGCGCCGAGGGGGTGGTGCAGTCGCGGCGCGGGGCCGGGTCGTGGATCAGCGGTCCCGTCGGTGGCGGTGGCGGGATCACCGTCGGCGACGACACGTTGATCGACCTGTCCCGCGCCGCGCCTGCCGCGCTGCCGTCCGTGCGCAGCGCGATGGACGCCGCGATGGCCCTGATGCCGGAGCACCTCGCGTCGCACGGGTACGACGAACGCGGGCTGCCGGTGCTGAGGCAGCGGATCGCCGACCGCTACACCGCCCGCGGGCTGCCGACCTCGCCCGACCAGATCGTGGTGACCTCGGGCGCGCAGCACGCGTGGGCGCTGCTGCTGCGGCTCTTCGTCGGGCCGGGTGACCGGGTCCTGGTGGAGCAGCCGAGCTACCCCAACGCGCTGGAGGCGGTGCGGGCGTCGTTCGGGATCCCCGTGCCGGTGCCGCTGCTGGCCGACGGCTGGGACGTGGACGGGTTCGAGGCCGCGTTGCGGCAGGCCGGTCCCCGGCTGGCCTACCTGATCCCGGACTTCCAGAACCCGACGGGGCTGCGGATGTCGTCCGAGGCGCGTGAGTCACTCTCGGCAGTGCTGCGCAAGGCCCGCACCCCGCTGGTCGTCGACGAGACCCTGGCGGAGCTCTCGCTGGACGACTCACCCGCGCCGTTGCCGATGGCCGCGTTCGGCGGCGAGTCGGTGGTGACGCTGGGATCCGCGAGCAAGTCGCACTGGGGCGGGCTGCGGATCGGCTGGATCAGGGCGTCGTCCGACGTCGTGCACCGCCTGCTGTCGACACGGGCCGCGATCGACCTCGGCACGCCGGTGTTCGAGCAGCTGGTGATGGCCGCGTTGCTGGAGTCGCCGGAGAGCGCTCTGCGGCAGCGGCGGGACGAGGCCAGGACGCGGCGGGACGTGGCGGTCGAGGCGCTGCGGGAACACTGTCCACAGTGGAACTTCGAGGTCCCTGCCGGCGGCCTCGGCGTGTGGTGCGCGCTCGACGCGCCGGTCAGCACGCGCATCTCCGTGGTGGCGCAGAACCACGGTCTGCGGCTCGTGCCAGGACCGCGGTTCGCGGTGCACGGCGGCTGCGAGCAGATGCTCCGAGTGCCGTACACGCAGTCGCCCGAAGTGCTCCGCGAGGCGATCGGCCGTTTGGGTGTGGTCGCGGCATCCGTTGCGGGGACCGGATTTCCGGTGGACGCCGACCTGTCGCTGCCTGTCGCGTGAGACACGTCGGCCCGGTCTCCCGCAGCGGGGGAGACCGGGCCGACGAACTTGCAAACGGGTGGCCTGCGGCGGGGAACGTCCCAGGGATTTGACGTTCCCCGTCCGCAGGTTTCCCGTGTGGTCCGAGACTGCGGGGGCAGCGCGGCACTCGGACCAGACCCGACCTGCCAGGGCGCGGTTGGCAGCTCGGGAAGACTGGGTTCCTTGCGTACAACGGGAAATGCGATGAGGAGTTACTGGCGCGACGGAACGAGAGGGTCACAAATCGCGCAGAGGGCAGACTTGTCCTGTCGGACTCAGTCGGGTGACGTGGCCGGCAGGCCGGGAATGCTGCCCGGCGCAGTGCCGTCGCGACGCTCCTCGACCGACCACGTGGCGGGCGGGAAGAGCGAGTCGTGCGACGTCAGGAAGGCGAGCACGCCGCGCGTGCCGCCGGAGTTGTCGGTGTGGCCGGACGACGTGGAGGCCGTCGCGACGACAGGTGCCTGCTGCGGTGCGGGCAGCGGGAGGTCAGGGCCGGGGACGGTCCAGGTGAGGTCGCTCGCCGGCGCGGGCTCGGTCTTCACCGGAGCGGGCGGCGGCACGTGGGGCAGCAGCGGAACGACCTGCTTGACCGCGGCGACGGGCGGCGCGGGCGGTGGCGGAGGAGGCGGCGGCGGCGGGAGCTCGGCTGCGAGCTTCGCGGCCTTCCTGGCGGCGCGGACCTGGGCCTTGGCCTTGACCACCTCTGGCGGTGCCTGGTTCGAGATGGTGCCGGAACGCGTGTTGCCCGCCGAGCCGCCGGTGAAGTCGAGGACGGGGCCCTCGTCCTGCGGTTCGGGTGCCGGCTGCGGCTTGATCGGCTCGATGACGACCGGCGGTGGCACGAGCTTCGCCGGTTCGTGACGGTCGACGACCGACGTGGTGAGCGCCGTGGCCCACGCGGCGGGATCGTCCATCAGGGCCGGTGCCTCCGCGGTGATCTCCACGGCGGGCGGCGGCAGCTCCTCGGTGCCGGCGGACGCGGACGTCCCGCCCAGCAACCAGGCGGCGGCGGTCAGTCCGCCGAGCGCGGCAGCCCGCAGCAGCAGTGCGCCAGCTCCACCACTCGCCACAGGATCACCACCCGTCCACCGTTCGGGTCACCGCCAACGCACAGCGCCGTCGGAGGTCGACGTCGAGTTATGTCTAGCACTGGAGCGTGGCTTTGCGAACCACCTGACCGCTAAACACTCGGAAGGGCGGTCTCGTGCGGCTGTCCGTGTCGCGCTGATGCGGTGTGAACACGGTCGGTGTCGTCATCGGATCGAGTGACATTGCCGCCTTGGTCCCGTGTGGACCGTGTCGCGGCGGGGGATCGTGTCCGATGTGGACTCGCCGAAGCAGGTTGACAGCCTCTCTGAGCTGGTAGGTCGCGCCGCCCGAGCGCTCGGCCCCGTGCACGTGCACGATCGGGCGGGGCCGAACGAGTGCTTGCTCCGTTCGGGGGAGCTGGTCGTGGCGCCGACGGACGCACCCACTGTGCGCAAGCGTTTGCGAGGTGCGTACTCGCACGAGGAGGTGGCGCCAGGCGCCATTCGCATGTTCCTGAAAACACCCGATCGTGTTCGGGTTGCGGAGATCGCCGCCGAGGTCGGTGCCGCGCCGAACCACGTCCACCTCGCCTGCCCGATCATGATCGGCACCTCCCGGCCCGTCGTGGGCGAACGCCTGCCGGAGTTGCTGGGCGAGGGCACCGTCGCGTTGCTCGACACCTGTCTCGACGCGCCGCACGGCTCGTTGGTGGCCGGCGTCCTCCGCCACCACGGCGCCGTGGTCCGACCGTTCCCCGTGCTGGCCCCGTCGGGGTTCGGCGACGACCTGACCCTCGCCGCCGCCCTGCACGCCACCCGCGACCTGCCGGTCGTGCTGGTCGCCTCCGGCACCTACTCGTACAACGACGAATGCCCGCCGGTGCTGGCCTCTGCCGGCGGCAACGTGGTGGCCGCCGCCGGCAACGGTGGCTCCGACCGCCCGTGGTGGCCGGCCGCCCTGCCCGCCGTGACGGCCGTGGGCGCCTCGGCTCCCTTCTCGGGTCACGGACCGTGGGTGGACGTGGTCACGTCCGGCGTCGACGTGCCGGCTTCGGTCGGGTCCTCGCAGCTGCTGTGCACCGGCACGTCGTTCGCGGCCGCGCTGCACGCCGCGACCCTGGTCCCGGTGCCGTAACAGCTGAACCCGAGGTGGGCGACGGCCCTGGCGGCCTCTGCCGGGTGGTCGATCCGGCGGTGGACCTCGGCCATGGCCCGCGCGACGAGCGCGTCGGGCACCGGCAGCACGCCGGCGATCACGGCCCTGGTGCCCGCGTCGAGGAACGCGCGGGCGAGCCCCGACTCGCACGCCGACAGGACGACGATCTCCGGCGGGGTGCGGATCCGCGCGATGTCGTAGCCGTAGAGCGGTCCGTCGGCCAGTTCCAGGCAGGAGAACAACGGGTTGCCGGGGTGGACGTGCCCGTGAGCCGCGACGTGGGCGATCCCCGCGCCTTCCAGTCCCGCGAGGACCGACTCGACGGTGGGCTCGACGACCGTCCCGCCGTGCTCGCGGTGGAGCGCGGTCACCTCCTCGTGGCGCAACCGCGGCCCGGTGACCCACACCCGGTGCCCGCCGCGGCTCGACGGTCGCCAGTGCCGCAGCGAGGGGAGGACGTGGACCCGTCCGAACGCGGCCCACGGCATCGCCTGCAGCTCACCGTCCGGGATCACGACGACCTCCTCGGCGTCCGGCAGGAGGTCCGTGGTGACGGTCCGCCCGGCCCGCAACGCGAGTCTCGCGGTGCGGACGAGCTCGGCCGGTTCGTCGACCACGCGCATGCGAGCACGTCCGCCGATCACGGTGACGGCGGTCATCCGTCCTTCGTGGGCGATGAAGCTGACCAGTGGAAGTCCCGGCGGTGCGGCCACCTCGTCCGCCCTCCGCCGGCGGGTGGCGAGGGTCAGCCTCCGGACGTCCCGTTCCAGCGCCTCCAGTGGCAGCCCGAACGCCCGCGCCCGCCTCAGCGCGGTGAGCGCACGGGCCAGATCAGGATCATCGGGTGGCAGGGGTGTGGAGGCGCGGTGCCGTTCCGACCAGTGCAGCACCTCACGCGCGGTCCGCGCCCGGCTGAGCGCGTGCCCGGTCAGCTCACGGCGCGGCCAGTCACCGTGGTGCTCGTCGAGCAGCTTGAGCCCCGCCCGGCAGGCCGCCAGCGCGCCTCGCCGGTCCGACCGCCGCGCCTGCGCCAGCCATCCCAGCGCCCGTGTCCGCACCGGCCCTCGGAACCGGTGCGCGGCGACGGCGTCGAGCTTCCCGGCGGCGAGCATGAACTCGACGTCCCGGCCTCCGAGGCGCAACGCGGGTTCCGGATCGCCGTCGCGCAACGCACACCGCGCGTTCAGCACCGCCAGCTCGGGCACGTGCCGGTTGCACCGCCGCAGCAGCTCCACCGCCGGTGCCAGCACCCGCCTTGCCTCGGTGGTCAGCCCGGCGGCGAGCAACGCCTCCGCCCTGTCGACGAGCGCCTCCGGCCTGCTGGCCGAGTCCAGACCGGCCTTCGCCGCGTCCTCGTACCGCCTGAGCGCGAGCGGCAGGTCGCCGGCGAGCATCGCCACGAACCCCCTGTTGTGCAGGCACATCGCCGCACGGCCCGGCTCGCCCATGGCCTGCAGCAACGTCTGTGCGGCCGTGAAGTCGCGTTCGGCGGCCGCCAGCCTGGTCGCGCCGCACCGCGCGATCCCGCGTCCGATCAACGCGTTGGCGAGCCAGCGCTCGTCGCCGTACCTCTTCAGCTCCCTGATCACCGCGGTGAGCTCGGCGATCGCCAGGCCGGGCTCCGCCGTCTGGCAGAGGTGCAGTCCGCGCAGGCACCGGGCGCGGGCCAGCTCCCGGCCGCGCAGGTGCGGTGCCGCGAGGTCGAGGTGCGCGAGGCTCTGCTCGCGGCGGCCCCGGTCGAGGTCGATCCACGCGAGCGTCAGGTGGAACCGGGCCTCGCCGGTGAGCCGCAGCCCGCGCCGGGCGAACCGGGCGGCGACGTCGAGGTGACCCAGTTCGACGTGGGCGATGCTGAGGTCGTGCAGGGCGTCGGCGCGCTGGGCCTTCGTGCCCCGGACCTCGGTGGCGGCGATGGTGGTCAGGGGATCGGCGCTGGCGCTCACGCGACGAACCACCCCGTCGTCAGGCCCAGTTCGGGCACGGTCACGCACACCGGTCCGGGCGTGACTTCGGCTCGGAACCAGCCCTCGGCGTCCGGGCGGAGCGCCTGCACGGTGGACGGCGTGCGGATTTCGACGGAGACCCCTTCGCCGTCGAGCACCCCGGTCAGGCGTGAGGAGTCGAGCTGGAGGTACAGGCGCCCGGCTCCGGCGTGGAACACGAGTTGCCGGGAGGTGCCGCGGACAGGTTCTTGGACCGGCTCCATGGGATCGAGGCCGGTGGGACGCGGCACGAGGACGGGTGGCGGGGCGTCCGAGGCGAACAGCGCGGCCAGCTCGTCGAGCAGTGAGTCCTCATCGCAGCGCCTCCAGCTTCCGCCGCAGCTCAGCGAGGCACCGGCTGCGCGTGGAGCCAACGCTCCCCACCTTTATCCCCAGGGCGTCGGCAACCTGTGCATAACTCAGCTCGGGGCTGTGGGCAGCTATGCGCAGC
>JASLAV010000502.1 GCA_030146905.1 Lentzea sp.
CAGCGGTCGCCGACTCCTTCAGGTGACCCTTTAGGTGAACCTTTACCGCTGAGGGCAACTCTCCCCGCGAAGCGTGCGGACCCTAGCCGTGCGCGTTAGCGATGGGGGTTCTCATGCGCTACCTGTTACCGCTGGTCGCCAGCGCAGCGCTGGTGACCGGACTGGCGTCTCCCGCTCAGGCGGAACCCGCCTCGAACGAGTGGACCGCCGACGTCAGCGGCCGCACCGTCTCGTGGGGCGGGTCGCCGAAGATCGGCCTCGTCCAGCTCGGCACGCACAGACTCGCCCGTCCGGCCAACGCGGTCACGGCGGCGGTGACCGGCGATGGCGTCGTGGACGTGCGAGGCCTGCGCGCGGACGGCCAGTGGACCGAGTGGTACGAGACGTCCGCGACGCAGCCCGTGACCCTGCCGGTGACCACGTCGACCATCGAGTCGCGCGTGGTCCTGCACAGCGGCAAGGCTTCCAGCGTGAAGGTGTCGGCCACGACCGCGCCGGCCAGGTCCGACGACTTCGCCGCTGCCGCGGCGGGTCGTGCCTACCGCGTCTACGCGACGCGAGAGGGTCTCGTCGGCGGCACGACGGCGAACGGGCACGTGATCCGTTCCCGCGACCACTTCGTGGCGCTGCCGTCGCGGCGTGGCTTGGCGAACAGGAACTCCGGCAACTACAGCGTGCAGGTGTGCGCGTCGAACGGCCGTTGCGAGTGGGCGCCGGTGTGGGACGTCGGCCCGTGGAACACCAAGGACGACTACTGGAACCCGTCCTCGACGCGGGAGATGTGGAAGGACCTGCCGCAGGGCAAGCCGGAGGCGCAGGCCGCGTACGAGGACGACTACAACGGCGGCGAGGACCAGTTCGGCCGTGAGGTCGCGAACCCGGCGGGCATCGACCTCGCCGACGGCACGTTCTGGGACGGTCTCAAGCTCACCAACAACGCGTGGGTGACCGTGACGTACCTGTGGACCGGCTCCGGTCCTGTCGGGACGGTCCGCACCGCCGACGCCGCCGGCACCGTGAACGTCCGCAGCGGCGCGACCTCCACCGCCTCGCAGGTCGGCCTCGCGGCGAACTACGCGCAGGTCCGGGTGACCTGCCAGCTCACCGGTCAGTCGGTCACGGGCACGCAGGGCACGTCGAACGTCTGGTACCGGATCGCGTCCGGAAAGCACATCGCGAAGGCCTATGTGGCGGGCGTCTCCGGAGCGACTACCTGCTGATCCACCCGTCGGCGGGTCCTCAGGCACCATGACGGAGGATGTGGGGCATGGCCTCAGTCGTCCAGTGGATCCAGGGGACCCGCCCGCGCACCCTGCCGAACTCGATCGCCCCGGTGGTCGTGGGCGCGGCGGCCGCGCACCACATCGACGAGTTCAACACGCTCTACACGGTGCTCGCCCTGGTCGTCTCGGTCGCGTTCCAGATCGGCGTGAACTACGCCAACGACTACTCCGACGGCATCCGCGGCACCGACGACAACCGCGTGGGACCGTTCCGCCTCACCGGTTCCGGCGCAGCCGAGCCCTCGAAGGTGCGGCTGGCCGCGTTCATCTCGCTCGGCATCGGCGCGGTGGCGGGGCTCGTGCTCGTGGCGATGTCCGGGTACTGGTGGCTGCTCGCGTTCGGTGCCGTGTGCATCGCCGGAGCGTGGTTCTACACGGGTGGCAAGCGCCCGTACGGCTACGCGGGCCTCGGCGAGATCGCGGTGTTCCTCTTCTTCGGACCGGCCGCGGTGCTGGGCACGCTGTACGTGCAGACCGGCGAGGTCACCGGCATCGGCATCGGTGCGTCGATCGCGATGGGGTCGATCTCGGCCGCCGTGCTGGTGGCGAACAACCTGCGCGACATCCCCACTGACGCCGTGTCCGGCAAGCGGACCCTGGCCGTGGTGCTGGGCGACAAGGACACCCGCAGGCTGTACCTGGCGCTGGTGGCCGTGCCCTTCCTGATCGCGCTGGGCATGACCGTGCGGGTGCCCTACGCGTTGCTGGGCTTCCTCGCGGCGCCGGTCCTGCTGCCGGCAGTGCGCAGGGTGGCGGCCGGACGTGGCGGCCGTGAGCTGATCCCGGTGCTGCAGTTCACCGGGATCGCGATGCTCGCCTGGGCCGTGCTGGTCAGCGCGGGGCTGTTCCTGGACTGACGTCTACCAGGCGTCCTCGGTGAACTGCACCGGGTCGTCGTCGTCCGTGCGCGCGGGCCTGCGCGGGGGTGGCGGCGGTGCCGTCTCACCCCTGACCAGCTCGTCGAGCCGGGCGCGGTCGGCCTCCAGTGCCTGGCGCACCAACGGGTCGTGGCTCGCCTCGCCCGTGAGCACCTGGCGCCAGCTGAGCCCCGCACCACGCGCGATGCGGTCCGCGAGCTGGCGCATCGCGGGAGAGGCCTCGCTCGACTTGGCGAACTGCATCACCCTGCGGATGTCCTCGGTGGAGGGCTCCTTGCCGCGGAGGTTCTGCTGGGCGGACCGCATGGCGCGGTCCACGTCGGCAACGGTGCCGGTGAGGAAGTCCTCCGCCGCGAGGACGTCCGGTGTCCGCCAGGCCGTCATCACCACTTGTCCTCCGTGAAGATGTCGGGGTCGAGCTGGTCGCCGTCGTCGTCGGGACCCCTGCGCGGCCGCTGCGCCTCCATGATCTCGTCGGCGGTCATGCCCTCCTGCAGCATCTGGAACGCCTGCTTCATCTTGGCGACGTTCTCCTGCTGCATGGCCTGCACGTCGGGGTCCTGCGCCGCCTTGCCGGAGACGACGTCCTCCCACGTGAACTCGCCCGCGTCCACCTTGCGCTTCAGCGCTTTGAGCTGCTCCGGCGCGTCGCGTTCCTGCGCGGCCCGCTCGACCTGCTGGGCGATGGCCTTGAAGTCGACCGGCGGCACCGGCGGCAGCGGCGTCTCCTTGAGGCGGTTCGCGAGGTCCTGCGCCTCCTTGAAGCGCGCGTCGACCTGGGCCTCCGCCGCCCGCAGCTCCGCCGTCTTCCAGCTGTCGTTGGGGCTGGTCATCTCAGTTCTCCCTCGCGAAGAGCCCGCGCTGAACCGGCCTGGCCTCGCCGCGGATGTCGTTCACCTCGTTGCGCTGGGCGAGGGTGCGCCATTGCCGGAAGTCCACCTCGGACAGCCCCAGCTCCTGGGCCGTCTCGTGGTTCTCGCCGAGGAAGTGCAGCACGGCCTGCTCCCCCAGGACACCGACGATCTCGAACTCCGCGCCCCGGTACGTGCAGACCGTGCGCACCAGCTGGAGGTCCTCGACGACCGCGTTCGGCACCTCGAGGAACCGCACGCCGTTCTCCTCGGTGAAGTCCTGCGGCGCCGGCTGACCGGCCAGCGGGTGCAGCAGGACGGAGCCGGGAGCCGTGGCGAAGTCGACGTCGAAGTCCTGGTCGCGGTAGCGGCCGATCAGTCCACGGCGGACGGTCGGGCGCAGCGGAACCGGTGCCTGCCAGTACCTGCCGGGCCCGAAGCCGACGTCACCCGTGGGGATCCAGCCGACCTGGCGGTTGAGGTACTTGCCGACGCTGCGCCCCTCGCCGTTCGGCTCGAACCGCCACATCTCCGTGCCGGCGGGGAGCTCGGCGAGCTCCATGACGTACTCGGGGATCGGGTTCGCGCTCGGCGTGTAGCCGGTGCCGGTGAACGGCAGCGGGTAGACGCGGGTCGTGCCCATCTTCCGCGCGCCGTCGAGCGTGGGCCCGCCGAAGCTCGTGTCGAAGAGTTCCGTGGTGTGCGCCAGGAACCGCAGCAGGTACTGCGTCCCCGTCGGCCAGCCGGCGACCTTGTCGACGCCGAACACCTCGGCGAACTGCTCGGAGGTGCCCTGCGGGAAGTCCTGCCCGCGCGTCACGAACCCGGCGGCGCGGTGCGGCTCGAACTTGCCCGGCACGACGACGTTGCCCAGGTAGAGCTGCGCGACCGCCGGGTGCACGATCTTCTGCAGGATCGTCTCCGGCCCGATGCCGGCCGCCTTGCGCACGGCCTGTGGGGTGCTCATCCCGGGTTCTTCTCCTTCCACCGCGCCAGGAAGTCGGTGCGGTCGACCTCCACGTCGTGGAGCTCACCGACGTCGAGCGTGCCCGTGTAGCCGTTGTACTGGTCGCCGTCGAGCCCGTTCTGCTGCGCCCAGACGTACTCACCGCCCGCGTACCCGGCCTCGGCCTTGCCACCGTCGACCGCGACGACGTTGAACGGCTGCCCGCGCCAGGTGGCGGTCATCCGCTCCTCGTACCAGGCGTCGAGCTCCGTGATCGCGACCGTCTTGAGCTCACGGCCGTTGTAGGTCTCGAACCGCTCGTCGATCGTGTAGGTCACGCCGGGGATCTTGCGGATCCAGACGTGGTGCGCGTCCTCGCTGCCCGCGAAGAACACCTCGCCGCGGTACTCGGCCATCTCCTGCGAGTACCTGGTCATCAGAGCTTCGTCCAGCCGAACTTGCGGTCGTACACGGCGTGCAGTTTCTCAGTTCCGTCCGCGTTCACCTGCCAGATCTCGGCACGATCCGGCAACGGCGTGCCGCCGTCGACCCGCCACTCCGGCATGCCGCCCATCGTGGAGCCGGTGCCGGTGAACGGGTCGTAGCCGTCGTACGGGGTGGCCGCCCCGCCCGCCGCCGCCATCTGCTTCTGCGACGCCTCGTAGTGCGCCTGCTCCTGCGGCGACTGGTAGTGGGACTCCGTGTACGGCCCTGGCTGGGTGAAGTCCGGCACGTCCTTCTTCGGCCCGCCGAACGGCACGTTGTGGTTGCCGGCGTTCTGGTCGGTCACCTCGTACCGCAGCTGCATGGCGGTCTGGGCGCCCTCGGGGATGGGCGTCCAGCCCTTGCCCTTGTCGTCGAGCGCGAGACCGTCCCGCAGGCCCTGCGGCGTGTTGACGTCGACGACGTCCTGGCCTCGGGCGATCGAGCCGCCCATCTGCCCCTGCCAGGTCTCCTGCTTGCTGCCGGGAGCGTGCGGCTGGTCGGGCAGGTAGGTGCTGAGCGCGCCCTGGTTGAGCGCCTTGGTGACGATGTCGCCGGTGTCGACCTTGATCTGGTTGCGGACGTCGGCGACGTGCTGGGCCTCGTCGGCGCTGAGGTCGGTGGACAGCCGCTGGCTCAGCTCGACGTACCGGTCGCGGTCGGCCTGGTTGGGCAGCATCTGCTCCAGCTGGTGCTGGTAGCCCTGGCCCTGCGCGGCCATGGCGGCGGCGTCGAAGTGGCCCTTGAGGTCCGGGCCGGTGGGCGGCGGCGGGCTCGCGCCGTCGCCGTTCCCGTTGTTCCCGTTGTTCTCGGTGTTCTCCGTGCGGGCGGTGTCGTCGCCCGGCCTGGGGTCCGGGGCGTGGTCGGCCGGGGGTGCGTCGGGGCCGGGCTGGGGGTCTTGGGGCCTGACGTCGTCGGCGCCGCTGGTGTCGGTGTCGTGCGGCTTGCCGTCGGTGTCGTGCGGCTTCGGGTCACCGTCGTGCGGCTTGGTGCCGTCGTGGGACTGGCCGTCGGTGCCTTGCGGCTTGCCATCGGTGTCCTGGGGCTTCGCGTCGGTGTCGTGCGGCTTGGTGCTGTCCGGCGCGTCGTGGGGCTTGGTGTCCGTCGATCCGTTGGGCGTCGTGTCGTGCGGCCGCGGGCTCGACGGGTCGTGCGGCGCGGTGCCGGACGGGGTCGTGTCGTGGGGGCGCGGCGTGGACGAGTCACCGCCCGAACCGCTCGGGACCGGGTGGTCCGTGGTCGGACTCGGGTGTCCGGGAGGCGACGGCAAGCCGCCACCCGCGCTCGGGCTCGGGTGTCCAGGGGGCGAGGGCAGACCGCCAGAACCGCTCGGGGCCGGGTGGTCCGTGCTCGGGGACGGGTGTCCAGGGGGCGACGGGAGACCGCCACCCGCGCTCGGGCTCGGATGTCCGGGAGGCGAGGGCAGGCCCGAACCGCCGGGGGCTGAGTGGTCCGTGGCCGGGCTCGGGTGACCGGGAGGCGACGGGAGGCCGCCGCCCGTGCCGGAGGGAGCGGGGGCCGTTGCCGTGCCGGCGCTGGCGCTCGGGTGTCCGGGAGGGGTGGGCAGGCCGGAGCCGGAACCGCCCGGAGTCTGGTGGTCGCCCGTGCCGGACGTGTGACCGGGAGGCGTCGGCAGACCGCTGCCCGAACCCGGCGTCGGATGCGTGCCCGCCGAGCCCGGAGCCGCGTGCGAACCAGGCGTGCCCGGAGCCGCGTGCGAACCAGGCCCACCAGATGTCGAGTGCGAACCGGGCGTGCCCGACGACGAGTGCGAACCGGGCGTGCCCGACGACGAGTGCGAACCGGGCGTGCCCGACGACGAGTGCGAACCGGGTGCACCCGGAGCCGCGTGCGAACCCGAGGTGCCCGGCGCCGAGTGTGAGCCGGGCGCGCCCGGCGTCGAGTAGGAGCTGGGAGGCGTGGGCAGGCCGGAGCCGGGACGCGCGCCGCCGGTTCCCGAGCCGGTGTTCGCCGAGCCCGAGCCGCTGTTCGCGTGGCCGGGTGGCGTGGGCAGGCCTGTGCCCTGGACCGGCGGTGTCGGCAGGCCGCTGGACGGCTTGGCCCCACCGGTCTGCGAGCCCGACGGGAAGGCCGGGACGCCGCCCGCGCCGGGGCGGGAGCCGGAGCTCCTCGTCTGGTCGCCTCCGCCGCCGCCGGGGGCCATCGGGGCGCCCATCGGCATCGCGCCGCCCATGGGCGTCTGCTGGTGCGACGGGGGTGCGGCCGCGGGGGCCGCGCCTGCCGCGTGGGTCGTGTCGAGGCGGGGCGGGGCACCTGCCGGGGCGTGGCCGCCGGACGGCACGCCGCCGGAGCCGGAGTGACCGCCCGTCGGCACGCCACCTGTCGGCATGCCGCCGCCACCTCCGCCGGCACCGAGTGACGGCGGTGCGGACACGCTGGGGCCCGCCGCTGCCGCGGCGTGCGTGGCGGTGGTGTCGGGGCCGCCGTTCAGCACGGGAGGCGCGGAGACCGGGGCGCCGCCGGGGGCCACCGCGGAGGCCGCCGCGGGTTTGGTGCCGTCGGACGTGCCTGGCGGGGTGTAGACCTCGCTGACCTTCGAGCCGATGTCGTTGCCGCGGTCGGCGATCTCGGTCGCCGACTCCTTGATGGACGTCATGTCGTCGCGGATGTCGTTGACCGCGTTGCGGACGTCGCGTCCGGCCTCCGCCACCTCCTGGGTGGCGTTCATGGCCTCGGCGAGGGAGTCGGCGTCCTTCAGCTTGCCGATGGCCGAGAAGACGCGGCCCACGGCGTCGAAGAGCGACTTCACGTCGGCGATGAGCTTCTTGACCGTGTCGATGATGTCCATGACGCGGCGGTAGATCTGGTAGGCGTTCCAGACCATCTCGGCTGCCTTGATCCAGCCCGCCACCGGGATCCAGACGGTGGCCGCGGCCTCCAGCAGCTTGTTGACCAGGTAGTCCAGCAGGCGCGCGGCCTGCTTGCCGAGTGCCTCCGCGCCGGACGCGACCGTGTCGAAGCCCTTGGCGATCAGCTGGGCGACGCCCATCTCCGCCAGGAGGCCGGCCTTCCAGCCCAGCGCGATGTACTGCTCGTGCGCGCGGGCGGCGTCGCCGTCCCAGTGGTCGCGCACCTTGCCCACGGCGTCGGTGAGGTTGTACGAGACGTCGTTCATGGCGTTGCCGACCATGCGCCACGCGTCGCCGTCGGCGCGGATCTTCGACCAGTCGCCGGTGATCGGCGTGATGATCGTGGCCACCAGGCTCTCGCCCGTCACGGCCTCGAACACCCAGTTGACGGCCTGGACGCCCCAGCCCTGCTCGGCCAGGACGTCGTTCAGCGAGGCCGTGTCGACGTCCGGCTGCTTCAGCGAGGCGGCGACCGGGCGCGGGTCCTGGTAGGCGGCGGCCGTCACTTCAGGATCCCGTTGAAGATCGTCATCTGAGCCCTGTCGACGTCCTCGTAGACCTTGGCCGTCGCGTCGACCGCGGACGCCGTGCCCTCGAGCTTCGACTTGCCGAAGTCGAGCGTCTCGTCGAACAACGCCCGCACGACGTCCACGCCCGGCTGCAGCAACGCCAGCAGGCCGGTGAAGCCCGCCTTGTCGCACGCCGTCGCGTGGACGTACTTGCGGATCGTCTCGAACTCTCGGGCCTCGGTGCGCAGGTACTCGGCGTACGCGCGCAGCTCGGCCGCATCGGTGGACAGCGACGACACAGGTCCCCCCTGCGGACTCAGGTGCTCAGGTCACGCTGTGACGCAGCACGCTCGTCACCAGTTCCCCGTGCGGTGGAAGTTGTTCAGCCGGTCGAGGCACGGTGCGAGGTCCATGCCCTGGGCCGCTACCCATGAGTCGTCGTAGTACGTGTTCGCGTAACGCTCGCCGCCGTCACAAAGGAGCGTCACCACGCTGCCGCGCGTGCGCGACTGCCTCATCTCGGCGATGATCTGGAACGCACCCCACAGGTTCGTGCCGGTCGAGCCGCCCACCCGGCGGCCGAGCAGGTCCTCCACGTACCGGATCGTCGCGATGGACGCCGCGTCCGGCACCTTGATCATCCGATCGATGACCTCGCCGATGAACGAGGGCTCCACGCGCGGCCGCCCGATGCCCTCGATCCCGGAGCCGCGCGTGGCCACCAGACCGCGGTCGTGGTCACGCCACGCGTCGAAGAAGACCGAGTGCTCGGGGTCGACGACGGCGAGACGCGTGTTGCGCTTCTGGTAGTGGATGTACCGGCCGATGGTGGCCGACGTTCCGCCCGTTCCGGCGCCCACGACCACCCACTCCGGCTCGGGCGAGGGCTCCAGCCGCATCTGCTCGAAGATCGACTCGGCGATGTTGTTGTTGCCGCGCCAGTCGGTCGCGCGCTCTGCGTGCGTGAACTGGTCCATGAAGTGGCCGCCGAGCTCGGTGGCCAGCCGCCGCGACTCGTCGTAGAGCGCCGACGGCTCGTCGATGAAGTGGCACCTGCCGCCCTGCCGCTCGATGAGCGCGACCTTCTCCGCCGAGGTCGAACGGGGCATCACCGCGATGAACGGCAGCCCCAGCAGCCGGGCGAAGTACGCCTCCGACACCGCCGTGGAGCCGGACGACGCCTCGATCACGGGCGTGCCGCCGGTGATCCAGCCGTTGCAGATCGCGTAGAGGAACAACGAGCGCGCCAGCCGGTGCTTCAACGAACCCGTGGGGTGGGTCGACTCGTCCTTCAGGTAGAGGTCGATGCCCCAGTCGAGAGGGAGCGGGTAGCGCAGCAGGTGGGTGTCGGCGCTGCGGTTCGCGTCCGCCTCGATGATCCCGACGGCCTCGCGCACCCAGTGCCTTGTCCTGCTGCAACACCGGTCAACGGATGTACTCACGCGGGCACGATAACCGCGCAAGGCGATCAGGCCTGGGTGACGGGACCTTCGTCACCACGCAGCTCGGAGCGCAGCTTGTCGCGCTCGGCCTTGCGCTTGCCCTGGTGCTCGTTCAACCCCGCGGCGACCCGCTGGCGCAGCCCCTTGAAGACGAACAACGACGCCGGCAACGCCACGACGACGCCGACCGCGAGCGCCGGCAGCAAAGGAACCTTGAACAACATGAGTGCGCCCGTCACCACCGCGACGAGACCGAGGCGGGCGAGAACGTACAGCGTCACATCACGAGCCAGCACCCGTTCAGGTTACGTCGCCTTCCTCGTCCCCGGTGTTCGGGCGTCCCTCGAAACGAGTGGAGAGCACCACGGTCGTGCGGGTGCGGGCGACACCGGGGATGCGCCGCAACCGCCCCAGCGACCGCTCCAGGTCGTCCACGGTCGCGACCCTGACCTTCACGATGAACGACTCGTCACCGGCGACCCGGTAACACGACTCGACCTCGTGCAACTCACCGAGAGCCACCGCGACCTCGTTGTCGTCCGCGATGTCGGTGGGATGGATCCCGATCAAAGCGGTGACGCCGAGACCGACAGAGCTGGGGTCGACAACAGCGTGATAACCCACGATCACGCCACTGGACTCGAGCTTGCCGACGCGCTCGTGCACGGCAGAGGCGGACAACCCGACCTGCCGGCCGAGGTCGGCATAAGTGGCACGCCCGTTGGCGCGCAGCGCGGCGATGATCTGTCGATCAAGAGCATCCACCTGGACAAGCCTATGCCCCACGTGACACGCACGTAGCACCGGTCACACGAGCACAGACGCGAGCCGCCACCTGACCGCACGCGCAGGCCCCAGCGCCGGCAAGGGCATGTGCAAGCCGCAGCCAGGCCAGCGATCGCGAGTTCGGGGCGCGGGATGCGGCGGCACGGGGCACGGGGCACGGGGCACGGGGCCGAGCGTGGGGTTTCGCGAGTTCGCGTCGGTCGTCCGGGTTCCTCTTCGTGTCAACCGCCGAAGGCGAATCGGCGCGAAGCGGGGCCCCGACGACCGACTCAGGGCGAACACGC
>JASLAV010000533.1 GCA_030146905.1 Lentzea sp.
CCCGATGCTCGTCGAGTCGAGCAGCGCCAGCCCGGCCAGCGCCGCGACCAACCCCAGTGTCATACCCATCCCCCATCGCGTTTTAGTACAGTTGTGAGATTACCAGGTGCCTCGACGCGGTGGACGCCGTCGCGGAGGCCCGCATGACATCTGTCATGGGGAACTGATGTGGAGCCGCACTGCCGGAGAGGGGTTTCCGCCGAGATCGTTGAGGCATGACAGCGATCGAGGTGCGCGAGCTGACGCGCCGGTACAACGGCGGGTTCGAAGCCGTGCGAGGGGTGTCCTTCGAAGTCGAGCGCGGCGAGATGTTCGCCCTGCTCGGCACGAACGGTGCGGGGAAGACGTCGACGGTGGAGGTCGTGGAAGGGCTGTCACGCCCGGCGGAGGGGACCGTGCGCGTGCTCGGCCACGACCCGTTCAGCGAACGTGCCGCCGTCCGGCCGCGGATGGGCGTGATGTTGCAGGAGGGCGGTTTCCCTCCGGACCTGACGGCGGCCGAGGCGACGAAGATGTGGGCGGGGACGCTGACTTCTCCCCGTCCGGTCGACGAGGCGCTGGCGCTCGTCGACCTGTCCCACCGGGCCTCGGTGCGGGTGAAGCAGCTGTCCGGCGGCGAACGACGCCGTCTGGACCTCGCGCTGGCGTTGCTGGGCAAGCCCGAGGTGCTGTTCCTCGACGAGCCGACCACCGGGCTCGACCCGGAGAGCCGCCGCAACACGTGGAAGCTGATCCGCTCCCTGCTGCTGGAGGGTGTGACGGTGCTGCTGACGACGCACTACCTGGAGGAGGCACAGGCGCTGGCCGACCGTCTGGCCATCATGCACCGCGGCCGGATCGTCGCGCAGGGAACGGTGTCCGAGGTGGTGGAGGCCTACCCGTCCCGCATCTCGTTCGTGCCACCGGCGGGGATCGCGCTGCCCGTCGTCGCCGATCCGGACGCTTCGGGGCGCGTGACCGTGCGGACCAACGACCTGCAGCAGACCCTGCACGAGCTCCTCGCGTGGGCGCATCGGAACGACGTCGCACTGTCCGGTTTGGACGCCCGTTCGGCGTCCCTCGAGGAAGCGTTCCTGGCGATCGCGGAGGAGGCGGCATGAGGGCCGTGGCTGTGGGACAGGCGGAGCTCAAGCTGTTCTGGCGCAACAGGACCGCGCTGTTCAACTCGCTCGTGCTGCCGTTGCTGATCATCCCGCTGCTGCTCTCGGTGGACGCCGACGGCATGCCGCTGGTGATCGGCCTGATCGGGTTCGTGCTGGTGATGGCGGTGTACTACAACCTCGTCACCACGTTCGTCGCGCGGCGCGAGGAGCTCGTCCTCAAGCGCCTGCGCGTCGGCGAGCTGACCGACCCGGAGATCCTGGTGGGCGCGTCACTGCCGTCCGTCGTGGTGGCGTTGGGGCAGATGCTGTTGTTCACCGTGATCGTCGGCGTGATGACCGGTCTCGACCTGCCGTCCCGCCCGTGGTTCATCCTGCCGGCCGTGGTGGGCGGCGTGGCCGTGTTCGTGCTGCTGGCGGCCGCGTCCTCGGCGTTCACCCGCACGGTCGAGATGGCCCAGGTGACGTCCCTGCCCGTGCTGATGGCGTGCGTGCTCGGCTCCGGCCTGATGTTCCCGCTGACGATGCTGCCGGAGAACGTCCAGACCGCACTGCGCCTGCTGCCGCTGACCCCGGTCCTGGACCTGCTGCGCGCCGGCTGGGAGGACGGCCCCGTGCTGCGACCGATGATCGTCCTGGCCGCGTGGATCGTGCTCGGCACCTACGCTGTACGACGCTGGTTCCGCTGGGACCCCCGGAGGTGATCTTGCTCGACTGGTGGCGGTCCCGCGGCAACGCGGCGCGGTTCGACGTCTGCGTCCGCGTCACGTTCTACGCCGCGTACCTGTTCCTGCCGCCACTCCTGCTCCTCGGCATGGCCGAGGAGATCAGCACCGCAGCCCTGATCACGATCAGCGCGGCGGTGCTGGCCCACATCGGGCTGAGCGTGCGCCTGACCCACCAGGGCATCGAGAACTACCTGGGCAGGACCACGTTCCCCGGCCGCCTGCTCGTGCTCCTCGTGGTGTTCACCAGCGCCATCCTCATCACCGCCGAACTGGCCTACCCGCACCCGTCGCCCGGCAAGTCCGACAGCCCCGCCGACGGCATCGCGATCATGTTCCTGATCCTGACGATCACCGCCCTGTCCGCGGTGCGCCCCACCCGCCCGCTCGCGCTGGTCACAGCAGCCGGAATCGCCTTCCTGTTCGTCACCGCCCCCATGGGCCACGCAGTCGCGTCCGGCGTCATGCTGCTGTTCCTGGCCTTCGCCTTCCGCACCACGCTCTGGATGCTCGGCCTGGTCTGGGAGCTCGACCGCTCCCGCGAGGTCCGGGCCAACCTCGCCGTGGCGGAGGAACGCCTCCGCTTCGCCCGAGACCTGCACGACGTGGTGGGCCGCAACCTCTCCGTGGTGGCCCTGAAAGCCGACCTGGCAGCACAACTGGCCCGACGCGGCCGTGAGTCGGCCATCGACGAGATGCTCGAAGTGCGCCAGATAGCCCAAGACTCCCTGGACGAACTCCGAGCCGTCGTGAGCGGCTACCGCACAGCCGACCTCGCAGTGGAACTGGCCGGCGCCCGCTCCCTCCTGGCCTCAGCGGGCATCGACTGCAGGGTGATCGGCGACGTGACGTTCGACGGGGAACCGGCAGGCGCCTTGGGCTGGGCAGTGCGCGAAGGCGTGACGAACGTCCTGCGCCACAGCGAGGCGAGGTCGTGCACGATCACGTTGCGCGGCAAGATCCTCACCATGTCCAACGACGGCGCCACAACCTCCGACGTCCGCTTCGGCAGCGGCCTGACAGGCCTGCGCGAACGCGTCTCAGCCCTGGGCGGCTCCGTGACAGCAAAGCCAGAAGCTCCCAACCGCTTCGTCCTGACCGTGGAGCTCCCGTGATCCGCATCCTCCTGGCAGACGACGAACACCTGATCCGAGGCGCCATGGCGGCCTTGCTGTCACTGGAAGACGACCTGGAGGTGGTCGCCCAAGCCGCCACAGGCGCAGAAGCCCTGGCAACGGCAAGGGCAGTCCGCCCGGACGTAGCCGTGATCGACCTGCAGATGCCGGACCTCGACGGCGTGGCAGTGGCCCAAGCCCTGTCACGCGACCTGCCGGCGTGCGGCACGATGATCGTCACCAGCCACGGCCGCCCAGGCCACCTGAAACGAGCCCTGGCCGCAGGTGTAAGAGGCTTCCTCCCCAAAACCGTGAGCTCAGACGTCCTCGCCACAGTCGTCCGCACAGTCCACACAGGCGGCCGCTACGTCGACCCGGCCCTGGCCGCCGAAGCCATCAGCGCAGGCGACAGCCCACTGACCCCACGAGAGGCAGACGTCCTGGAACTGGCCGCGGAAGGCGCCCCGGTGGACGAAATAGCCCGCCGCGCCTCCCTCTCCCCCGGCACGGTCCGCAACTACCTCTCCTCGGCAGTGGGCAAAACCGGCGCCTCGAACCGCCACGAAGCAGCCCGTTTCGCCAGGGCAAAGGGCTGGATCTAGCTCTCCCACCACTCCAACACCCGCAAGGCGTAGAACGTCAGCCACTTGGACGGCTGACCTTCGCCCACATCAACCTCGAACCACACCCGCCCAGGATGCCGCCCACCCTGCAACCAGGTCCCGTCGGCCTGCCGGGCGTCCCTGATCATCGCGACGGCCTCACCCATCCGCGGATCCTTCGCGCCGGCCTGCCGGAAGTAGTCCATGGCGTTGAGCACGCTGTACCCCCACCGAAACGGCGACCGGAACACGGCGACCCACTCCCCCACGGGTTCCTGAGTGGACAGTCGTTGATAGAGCCGCCTCTCAAGCAAGTACTCATCACCCTTCCGCCGAGCCGCCCTGGTTTCAGCGGTCCCACCAGTAGCCTGCTCATGAGCCAGCAACCCCTTCAACGAGTTGAGCGTGGAGTGGAACGACGACCTCGTCGACCCCTCAACCCACTCGCAGTTCCACCCGCCATCCTCCAACTGATGGCCGACGAACCACTCAGCGATCGCGTGGACGTCCACCCCAAGCCACACCCCGTTGGCCAACGTCCACGAGTTGATGCAGCAGTCGACCTCCCCACCCCAAAACGGCAGGCCCTCGTACTCCCACCGACACCCGGCCTCAAGCAACTCAACCGTCCGCCGCTCCCGCAACACCCGCGGATCGAGCCCCCACTCCCGCAGCGAGTTCAACGACCAGGTGGTGGCCGTCCACGGCTGCCCCTCCTCCTTGCCGTCGAACCCAGCCGGAAAGAAGGCACCACCGGCCCACATGCCATCCGAACCCTGCTCGGCAAGCAGCCTGGCCCCGAACCCCTCAGTGGCCACCAGCGCCTTCGTCCGCTGCCACACCTCAGCCGGCTCGTGCAGCAGATCCCTCTGCACCTGCCACCGCAAGGCCGGATCAGAGTCGAGCAACCACTCCGTCAGCTCACGCACGGCGCGACCCTAGCCCGGCCAGCGCACCACCACCCGACGTATGTCTCGACGGACCCAGCTCTCGTCGAAGACCCACACTGACCAGCGCAAACTCCAGTGAGCGCCCCCGATTTTGGTGCGCGGCGACGATCATGTAATCTATGCACACACCACGGCGAGAGCCGAGGCAGAACTAAATACGTCCGGGTGGCGGAATGGCAGACGCGCTAGCTTGAGGTGCTAGTCCCCGAAAGGGGGTGGGGGTTCAAGTCCCCCCTCGGACACGAGCGTTATTCACCCCCACGGGGTTGATGGAGACATCAGCTTCGTGGGGGTTTTGCTTGTAGCGGACTTGCAGGTCTATCACCTCGTACAACTCTTCCAGCCTGGTCGGTGCGTGACCTCGCAGTGCCGCGCTGACATCTCCTATCGAGTCGATCGCCGCGTAGATCTCGGCGACGTCTACCTCCACCGGTGCTGGGACGTTGTCCAGGGCCGCCCGTGACGCGAGCCGCTCGGCTTGAGCCTCGTTGATCGCCTCAACCAGCGCCGCGGGGTCCACGCCGGCCATGATGGCGTTCTGGAATCTGGTCAACTTGGCTTCCGCCTCAGACAGTCGTTTCTTCGCGGCGTCGCGACCGATCTGGATCACCGGCTCTTGTGAGTCCATCAACGCTGCGACAGTCCGATCGCGGTTCTTCCGGTCGAAGACGTGCCCTAGCCAGCCATTCACCGCATCCTGAAGAGCGTCCTCCCTCAAATAGACCGCGCCAGGATGCGACGTGAGCACGGGAGAACCCGGAGCCAACGTGCGCGCAGGACACCGGTAATACATCGCCTTCTTACGCGGACTGCCCTCCATCTTCCGACCGCAGATGTCGCACCGGATACGACCGCGGAACAGGTAGCGGTGTTTCAGCGCACGCCCAGACCGTTCCGTCTTCCGCGCGCTCCGCAAGCTGCCCTTCGACTTCCGCAGAAGCTGAGCCGCCGTGAAGTCCTCAATCTCCACGATCTTCGGATGCGCAGGATTACGCGACCGGACCACTCGATCCGGACTGGCCTTCCGAAACCGCACCACGTGACCAGCCGACACGTCGTCAGGGTCGAGCAGCGTCTCGAACTTCGTAGAGCGACCGAAGAACGCATAGCCGGTATAGCGAGGGTTCTCCACGATCGCCCGCACCGTGCTGCCCTGCCAACCATCGCCGGGCCGATGCTTGTTCTGATCCGGCCGGCGCGCGGACGGGCACAGAATCCGGTCACGGTTAAGCCCGTTCGCAATGGCCCGATCACCCATGCCGCTCAAGTACTCGGCAAAGATGCGCTGGACAACCCACGCGGACTCGTCATCGATCGCGAGCACCCGCAACCGGTAGCCCTCCGCTGACTTGCGCGGATTCGGATGCGGGCCGCCGTCTACCGTCACGTACCCGTACGGCGCTCGGCCGCCCTGGTGACGTCCCTCGTTGAGCACCTGCGTATCCATCGCGGCCCGAACACGCGCCTGCACATGCTGACGCTCGGACTCGCTCATGCCACCGAGCACGCTCATCAGCATCTTGTGCGATGGGTTCCGCGGGTTGTACTTCCCGCCCAACTCCGGCACCCACAGGTCAACGCCGTATGCCTCGAACCGAGGAGCGATCAACGAGAACTGGTTGCCGAACCAGCACCTCGTCCCTTCCCCCACCACGACGGCGTTCCAGCCACGGTGCGGGTTCTTCAGCGCTGCCAGCAACCGTGAGGCTTCGTCCCGCCGTTCCCACGGCACGGACCGCGACTTGCCGATGTCGAAGAACTCCTCAACGATCCGACCGCCCAAAGGCCCGACGAACTTGTCCGCGTTGCCGAACTGCCAGCCGCGCGATGTCTCGGGGTCCTGGTTGTCCTCAGTCGAGCACCGGCCGTAGCCCGCTACCGGGCCGATGCCGTCTTCCACTACTTCGCTGACCTCGATGCCCCACAGGTCATCAAGCGTCGCCCACGGGTCCAGGCTGATTTCAACAGTCATCGAACCTCCCTCCCGAAGACCCGTCCAGGGCCTCCGCCTCGCTCAGCTCGAACAGGATGTCTAGCAGTATGCGGCTTACTCGCCTGGTGAGGACAGGTAACTCCGTCGGAAGGTTGACCTTCAGCTCTCCGCGGTCCGGATCATCGCCGGTCATAGCTGGTCCACGCCCGGCAGGCCAGACGAGCCGATTTCAACAATCGCCGCTCGGATGTCCGCCGTCAGGTATCCCCTGACACGGCGCGCGCCCTCTTCCTCCCGGACGTACTGCCGCGTGGGCCGACACCCAAGATCGCCCATGTCCTTCCCGAACGTCGTCGGCTCGACGTCCAGCGCCTCCACCAGCTCAGCCGTGGGAACGAATTCGCGCTCGTCCAGCCCATCACCGAGGTAGTCCACGACCGCCGACAACGGCTCTGGCAACTCGATCTCGTCGAGACCCGGCCCACCGATCGCCTGCACGACCTCCGCGCGATGGAGCAGCGGCGCGTCCTGGCCGGCAGCCTGACCAGTCAACGTGCCTTCGACCTCTCGAAGCGCACGGCCTCGTTCGCAGATCGCCCGCCAGTCCTCGTTGGGCATGTAGAACGTCCGCACGGTCAACGCGAGCACATCGGCCCCAGCTTGCGTCTCTCCGTCCGGCCGCAGGATGCCGACACCCTTGTGCGACGGAAGCAACCGGCTGCTGTCGTACCCGCGGGTGTTCATCTGCTCCCCGAGCACGATGTTGCTGTCGCGCCAGTCCATGACCCGCAACGCGAACCGCGACCCGAGCACCGCCCGCAGCTTCGACGGAATCGTGTTGCTGTCTGGCCGCTGCGTAGCGAGCACCAGCACCAGGCCAGCCGCCGGAGCCTTCTTCGCGAGCCACGTCAGCAGCTCGCCGATCTGATCCCCTGCTGTGAGCTTCTTTCCCTGCACCACAACAGGAGTGCGATCCTCCAGTGCAATGTGGACCTCGTCGACAATCAACGCCGTGATCGGCATGTCCAGCGACGGATCACGGGACATCGCCGGAGTCACCTTCGACTCGGGACACGTCACGTCGTCCAAGTCCTGCATCCGGCGATACCGCCGCTGAACGTCCGCGACCAGCTCAACGAGCCAGTCCAGGAAGGCCAACACGTGCTCACTGTCGTCACCGGCCATGAACCGGTGCGCGACCTGCTCCGCGGCCTGCCAGTCCTTCCCGTTCTTGAAATCGGCGACGTACAGCCGCGCATACGGATCGAGGATGAGCCCCGCCGCAGCCAACCGTTCGGCCATCGTCTTGCCCTGCCTGGGAATCGCGCCGATCAGCACCGACGTCCACACCAACGGCAGGTCGATCCGCCGTCCGCGAGCGTCGGTGCCGAACGGCACCGGGCGCCACGCATCCCAACGCTCGACCGCTAGCAGCGGCGTTCCGATCGGCGGTGATGCGTACGGGTCCTCATCAGCCACCCACATCGCCACACGCCCGGCATGTCCACCATTGCCGCGCACACGCTCGACGCTCAGCTGAATCTCGTCCACTGCCAGCGCAGACGCCAGGTCCTCCCGGTGCTTCACGACGTCGGCCGCCTTGCGCGTAGCGGGCAGATCCACCGTGATCGCCCACCCAGCACCCTGCCGAGACGCCCGCTCGACCAGCCGCAGCGACTCGTCCTTCCCGATCAGCTTGGCGTCCCGGAACGCGTCGACCAGCGCCTGAGAATCCATCGTCCACGTCAGCGTGCGCGGTCCGGCGAGCACAGACTTCCGACCTGGTGAGCCGTCCTTCGCCCGTCCAACGATCGCCAGTACGGCCGCGCCAACGCCTCC